>SXQR01000136.1 GCA_005792865.1 Flavobacterium sp.
CGTCCATGATGATGCCTTCCACACCGGCCTTCTTGAGGCGGTCAACTTCCTGCGCGATGTCCTTTCCGGCGTCGCGGCTTGAGTTGTCCTCAAAATCGATGTAGAATTTAGGCAGATAGATGATGCCGTATTTAACGCCATCCTTTTCAACAACACTAGATTTTGCATAGGTCTCCTCAATTTCCACCTCATCGCGGATGATCGATATCACCTTCAGCGTACCGTCGCTCTTCTTGACCGATAACCTCACCTCGGTACCTTTTGGCCCCTTGATTTTCTTCACGACATCGTCAAGTCTCATCCCTACCACGTCCACCGGCTCGCTGTTGCCCTGTGCGACCTTCAGCACGACATCGCCCGGTTCGAGTTCCTTGCCGCGCCAAGCCGGGCCGCCCGATATAAGCTCGGTGATCTCGGTGTAATCGTTCTTTTTTTGAAGCCTGGCCCCGATTCCCTCAAGTTTGCCGCTCATGGTGATGTCAAAGCGGTCTTTTTCCTCGGGGGCGAAATATGACGTATGCGGGTCAAACCTGGACGCGATTGCATTGATATAGACGGAGAACCAGTCATTGCGGTTCAGGTCGCCGATGAATGAGAAGTATTCGTTAAGGGATTTAAGGGAACTCTCGCGGGTCTCCTTCTCCAGTTCCTCAAATGACTTCTTGACGATCTTGACCTCCTCTTCCTTCTTCTTCCTGTCGATGGCCTTCGCCTCGTCCTTGAGCTCGTCGGTGACCTGAGCAGTCATCGGCTTGTCATCGGTTTTGCCGCCCTTTTCCTGGAGTTCGAGCTTGTCGCTCAAGGATGAAAGCGTGGAAAGCTTGATCTGCTTGCGCCACTTCTCGCGAAGCTCGTCGGTGTTTTTCGCGTACGGCAATTTCTCGTAATCGGTATTGAATTCCTCTTCAACATTGTAATTGAATGGTTTGTCCAACACGCCTTTATAGTAATCCTGGCTCTCCTTGATGCGTTTCATCAACCTGTTGTAGGTCAGGTCAAAGAACACGAGGTCCTTGTTGCGAATCATGTCATCGATCTGCAATTCGTATTTCGCAAATTCGTCGATGTCCGACTGAAGGAAAAACCGCTTCGACGGGTCCAGCGCCTCAATGTAATCCTTATAGACCCCACGCGAGAAACCGTCGTCCATGTTGGCGGGATCATAGTGCCCGCGTTCAATGACAAAAGTCAACAGTTCAAGCAATAGCTTGTCCTTTTCAGGATCGGAGACGGGAGACTTGGGGATAAAGCTCCAAAATGCCACCGCCAGGGCAACGATGACAAGCAATATTTTATAATTCCTTTTCATAAATGTGATTATAGTATTCATCGGGTTTGTGAAAGCGCGTGCCTTCCGCTAAAAATTATGCCACGATTCCGGTTCTCCGGCAAAGTTGTGTTAAAGGTATAAAAATAGGTCGGGCGTGGTAAAATGCGTATTTTTGTTTTTCCAAAAGTATCAATATTCCCCCGCTTGCGGTGTTAAACTTTTTACAAGACCTCGAGGCTTTTGGGCATGTGCCGAAGGTTTGTCGGCAATTTCCGAAAATCGTTACCAACTTCGCATGAATAGACCTTTGATCCTGGTTACCAATGACGATGGCATCACCGCACCGGGCATCCGCGCCCTGGTCGAGGTAATGGAAACTTTGGGCGAAGTCGTGGTCGTGGCACCCGACAAGCCGCAGAGCGCCATGGGCCACGCGATCACGATCAACAACACGCTCTACCTTAACAGGATCAACGTCGATGGCCGCACCGAATTTGCCTGCTCGGGTACCCCGGCCGATTGTGTGAAAATGGCGGTGAGCGAAATCTTGGGACGCAAACCGGACCTATGTGTATCGGGCATCAACCACGGGTCAAATTCTTCCATCAACATCATTTATTCGGGGACGATGAGCGCTGCGGTGGAAGCCGGGATCGAGGGCATTCCGGCAATCGGCTTTTCGCTGTCGGACCTTGATTGGAACGCCGATTTTGAGCCGGTGAAGCCGTTCGTGAAAAAAATCGCGTCTCAGGTGCTGGAAAACAAACTACCCGAAGGCGTGCTGCTCAATGTCAATTTCCCCAAACTCCCGTTGGATTCCATCAAGGGCGTCCGAGTTTGCCGGCAGGCCAAGGCCCAATGGGTCGAGAAATTTGACAAGCGGCAAAGCCCTAACGGCCGGGATTATTACTGGCTGACAGGTGAATTCGTCAACCAGGACAAGGGCAATGACACCGATGAATGGGCGTTGGAAAACGGCTTCATCAGCGTGGTGCCGGTGCAGTTCGACATGACCGCGCATCACGCGATGCAGGTTCTCAATACCTGGAAACTCGATGGATAAAAAGCAATTGATTTATGGGTTTCTGCTGGGGCTTGCCGTTTGCGCACTGGGCATCCTTCTCTTTCTTGTGGGGGCGATGCTGTTCATTGAGGGCGAATCGCCACAGACCCTGTTCCGCAAACTGCTCGCCAGCGGACGCACAGGCCAGATGATCGCACTCGGCGCTTTTCTTAACTTCATCACTTTCTTCATACTCCTGAAAATGAAACGCGACCTCATGGCGCGCGGCATCATCCTGTCGGTCATTGTCCTTACCATGGTTACCCTTCTGATATGAAATACTACATCATTGCCGGCGAGGCATCGGGCGATTTGCACGGTTCGGGGCTCATCCGCGGTTTACGCAATGCGGATCCTTCGGCCGAAATCCGCTGTTGGGGTGGCGACCTGATGCAGGCCGAAGGGGCGACACTGGTCAAACATTACCGGGAGCTGGCGTTTATGGGCTTCGCCGAAGTGATCCTGAACGTGCGGACCATATTCCGCAACATCGCCTTCTGCAAAAAGGATATTGCGGCCTTTAAACCCGATGCGATCATCTTTATCGATTATCCGGGCTTCAACATGCGGATCGCGAAGTGGGCGCGCCAAAATGGGTATGCCACGCATTACTATATTTCACCGCAAATCTGGGCCTGGAAAGAAAACCGCATCAAGGACATCCGACGCGATGTTGACCATATGTATGTGATCCTGCCGTTTGAACTGGATTATTATCGCGACAAGCATAATTACAAGGTAGATTTTGTTGGCCATCCGCTCATAGACGCCATCAATCGCAGGCAAACACCCGATATCGAGAGCTTCCGAAAAACCCACGGACTGGACCAAAGACCCATCATTGCGCTGCTTCCCGGCAGCCGCAAGCAGGAAATCTCCAAAATGCTGCGCGAGATGTTGGCTGTCATGCCCCGTTTTCGCGGATACCAGTTCGTGATCGCGGGCGCGCCCGGCCAGGATGCCGCCTTCTATACGCCCTTTCTTTCCGACAGCGGCGCCAGGCTCATCCACAACCAGACTTACGACCTGCTTTCCGTCGCACAAGCCGCCTTGGTCACTTCGGGTACGGCCACGCTGGAAACAGCGCTATTCAAAGTGCCGCAGGTTGTTCTTTACAAGGGCAGCTGGGCATCGTACCAGATCGCCAAAAGGATCATCTCCCTTAAATACATCTCCCTGGTCAACCTCATCATGGACAAACCCGTGGTAACCGAACTCATCCAGGGCGATTGCCAACCCGATAAAATCGCATCTGAACTCTCAAAACTCTTCGACCCTGCCTTCCGCGAACCCATGATGCGGGAGTATGCATTGCTCCAAACCAAGCTCGGCGGGGCGGGCGCCGGCCAAAAAACCGCCGACCTCATCTACAACCGCACTGTTAAAAAAGCGTCGCTTTAAAGCTGGTTATCAACAAATTGACCGCAAGTTGTTGGTAAATAAGTACGAATTATTTGCCCAAATGTGGGAATTCTGTTAGATTTACGGCAAATTGTATAATAATCGCCTACAGCGCACGTTAACAATTGAGAGAATCCAATTTGGATTATTAATAAATAAAAGCCTGCCCCGGCTATAAATAAAAAATAGATGCAAAAGAAGATTTTTCTGTTCCTTACCGTACTGCTCGCCACCTTCACCAATGCCCAGGTGGTTACCTCAAAAAAGGAAGCCCTCAAGAAAGGGATTTATGAGCAACCGGCCGACAAACCTACTGTCGCGCCAAAGCAAATCCAAAAAACATTTACCGCGACGCCTGTCAGGAAAACCAGGAAACTGAGGTCGCTCATCAACGACAAGGAAGAGCGTGACATTATCGTGGATGAGGCCGAAAATTATCTCGCCCTGCAGATGATCAACAATGCGATGGAATTCATCGGTGTGAGCTACCGCGGAGGCGGAACTTCCCGCGCGGGCATGGATTGCTCCGGGATGGTGACGGCTGTTTTTGACATTTTCGGGCTCAAACTTCCACGCAGTTCAAATGAAATGGCTAAAGTGGGCCAGAAACTTCAAAAGGAGGAGGTCAAAAAGGGCGATCTTGTATTTTTCAGGACAAATGGCCGCAGTGTCATCAACCACGTGGGGATCGTCGTCGAGACCGATGGAGAGGAAATCAAGTTCATCCACTCCTCAACACAGCGTGGCGTCATCATTTCTTCCACAAAGGAGCCTTACTACAACAAATCATTTGCCCAGGTAAACAGAGTATTGTAATTCCACCCGGTTCGTCGGGTTTTTTTACGGCTTTACCGTACCCAATCCACTTTCGGGGGCGGTAATTTCAGCCTATGGAATTGCTTCGTTTTCCCCTTTTCCGAATTGGGATCATTTTCATCATGTCGCTGATCGTGCTTCCACGGATAAATGCCTGGGTAGCAGTTTTGGCATTTGCGTTCTGCTGCCTCATGGCTTTATCGGCCCGTCCGAAATCACTCGGTGGAATGATGATCATCTCGGCAACATTGCTGGCCGCCGCCTCGATAGCTAGCCTGCATCACGGAAAGCCGCAAAACCATTACTTAAATCATATCAAGGACAGTC
>SXQR01000137.1 GCA_005792865.1 Flavobacterium sp.
ATCCGATGCGTAATAGGCATACCGAACCTTCACCTCGGGGTTGATGCTCTTGCGGATCTTGGAGGCCGACTGGATCGCCTTTTGGTAATAGGCACCTTCCATCTCAAGGCCAATGACGCCCCAGGTCGATTTGTTGAAGAATTGCAACAGGTCGCGGTTTTGAAGCGAAGTTCCCAAGACGGTAACCATCGGTCCCGCATAAACTGGAATACCGTTGCCCTCGAACATCTCGGCCGAAAGCTCGTTCTCAAATGGATAATTGTCGCCCGTGCCCTCGTTGATGTGTGCCGATGGGATCATGATGTCGCCTTTGCCGCCTTCCAGGATTCCCGCCTTGCCCATGATCGAAACCGACTGGACGTTGAGGAAGGTCTTTTTCTCCTTTGATTCCTGGTAGGGTTTCAAAAGTTCGTCGATGGTCTCATAGGCCTGTTCGCCAAAGGCGTAGTCCATCACGATCAGGACGGGTGTGTCATCGCCGGTCCTGGCATCGGGAAACGCCGATTTTTTCCAGTCGATCCGCGCCGTGTCAAAAATCTGGACATCGATGTTGGTCCCCGAATTATCGGGCAAGAAAATCATCCCGGATTGCTTCGCGAATTCCTCGACCTTGGACCTGACCTCATGCGCGCCGGGGCGGCTGAGTTCCTCAAAAATGAAAAAATCGGTCTTGTCCTTGAATTTATTCTTGAGCACATGCGTCGCGAAAAGGGAATTCATGACGCTGTGCATGTTGGCGCTGATAATGTGGATGGGGCGTTGCAGAAGTTCGTTTTGCCGCAGCACCGACTTGATGTTGTTGGCCCAGATCTCGCCGTGGATGTGGTGCCCCAGACGCTCGCGCAACACCGGGCTGAAGGTAATCGTGCGTTTGTTGCTCTCCAGGATCTCCTCGATGGCCAGCTTGCCCAGCCAGTAAATGATGTGCAGAAAACGATCGGGTTTTTCGGCGGTGGAAAAACCGTCGTATATTTCAGAGATTTCGGCAAAGGTCCGGCCCAGGATGTTCGCGGTGTGCGAGATCGCTTTTTCGCGGTCGGTCTGCGTGAGCTTTTTGTTGCCCAATACGGCCTGCTCCAGCTTTTGCCAGTCGCGTGAAACCTCGCCGCTCTCGTCCAAAAGGACGCGGTTCTTGATCTTGTGCGATTCTATGAAGATGAAGGTCAGGTGCGTCAGGATGTCATAAATGTCCGATCGGCCGCGCGTGATCTCGACGTTCATCTGCTCGTCATCGATGCGGTAACAGTTGCGCCTTCTCTTGGGCGGAATGATCGGCTTGAAATGCGATTTTGAATACCCTTCATCCGATGTCAGGTTGATAAACCGGCATTCCTCGATTCCTACGGGAAGCCTTTCGATCACGTATAAAAGTCCGTTGAGTTCCACTTTTTCCTCGGCAATGGTGCCGTAGATTTCAGGCCGGAGCTGCAGCAAAGCCTCCCTCAATGTCTCGCCCGAAACTCCCATCGGCTTGTAGAATCCCCTGTTGAAGAGGTGCCGCATGGTGATATATAATTTCTCGACGGCGCTTGATGATTCCTGCGCCCGCGAGCGTACTATATTCTTGATTTCTTTCATCTATTGCTTTTTCTAACCCGCAAATGTAGGATTTTTAATGATACGTACCGGATTTGGGCAATGCATCGGCAACCGAGCGGTCATTGCACAGGCGGGGCAGCTTGTTTTGCCCGCCAAGCCTGCCCACCGATTTCATGTATTGGACAAAACCGCCGGTCGGGACAGTGGTGACCACAAGTGTCCGCAGGACTTTACCGGTGATCAGGTCTTCATAATAAATGTTTTGGCGCCGCATGCTATTTTCAAGTTCCGATGCAAAATCATCCATGCTGACGGGCTCTTTTTCAAATTCGACGAGCCATTCGTGATACGGAAGTCCCGAATTGGGTGCTATCTGCGGCGCGACGGTAAACTCGCGAACCAGCGCGCCCGTTTTCCCGATGGCGTTTTCCATGGCAGTTTCCACTTCCTTGCCGATGACGTGTTCGCCAAAGGCCGATATGAAATGCTTGATGCGGCCCGTGACCACCACGCGGTGCGGCCGGAGCGTGGTGAACATTACCGTATCGCCGATGTTATAGGCCCATAGCCCCGCGTTGGTCGAGATGATCATGACATAGTTCACGCCGGTCTCCACCTCGCCTATGGTCAATCGTTTGGGATTATCGCCGAAGAATTCATCGGAACGGATAAATTCATAGAAAATTCCGGAATTTAAGAGGAGCAACATGCCTTTCTCCTTTCGCGAGTCCTGGTAGGCAAAGAAACCCTCCGATGCCGGAAACAGTTCGATGCTGTCCACATCGCGCCCAATCAAGGCCGAAAACGCCGGCCGGTACGGTTCAAAATTGACCCCGCCGTAAATAAAGAGCTTGAAATTCGGGAAGAGCGCGCCTACCGGTTTCCCCGATGCGGCCTTCAATCGTTCAAAATACATCTGCACCCACGAAGGAATTCCCGAGATCACGGCCATATTCTCGTGCATCGTCTCCCTGACGATCGCCTCGACCTTGGTTTCCCAGTCCTCGATGCAGTTGGTTTCCCACGACGGCATGCGGTTGCGCTGCAGGTATTTCGGCACAAAATGCGCCACGATACCCGAGAGGCGGCCCATCCTGATCCCATTTTTTTCCGTCAGGACCGGGCTTCCCTGGAGGAAGATCATCTTGCCGTCGACAAAACCGGCTTTACCGGTTTCATGAATGTAGTGCAGGATTGCGTCGCGTGCAGCCTGGATGTGGAAAGGCATCGATTCGCGGGTGATGGGAATGTATTTGGCGCCCGATGTGGTCCCGGAAGTCTTGGCAAAATACTGCGGCTTGCCCGGCCAGAGGATATCTTGTTCGCCCGCTACGACGCGGTCCACGTAAGGCCTGAGCGCCTCGTAATCCCGAACAGGCACCCGGATGGCGAAATCATCATGGTTACGGATATTCGCAAAGTCGTGATCGGTGCCAAATTTGGTGCGGGCCGCACCGCGGATCAATTGGTCAAAAACCCGGCGCTGCGTCTCCTCGGGCCTTAAAGACCAGGCTCGGGTGCGGCGGACAATGGCGGCGGCAAACCATTTTGCGGCAATTTGTTTTAGGGTCATGACTCGGATTCGGGGAAATGTTGGCGGAGTGCCTTTTCGGTTTTATTAAAGATGTACACACAGGAAAGTATCGCCGGCAATATTCCCAACCAAAACTTAACTTCGGCCGATAATGGCAGCGCGAAACCCGTGAATGAAACGGCAATCAGCGCCAGCCCGGCCTCATGCATCCGTCGAGACGAATACTTTTGGGCAAAATCCCAACGATCCTGCGATTTCATCGACCGGTTGGTGCGGTAACCGTAAAGGTAATTGATCTTGCCTGGCGGAAACCGGTGTGTGATAATCGAGGTGATGACAAAGACCAGTCCCACCAGCAGCGGCATGATAAACATATTTTCGATAAGGCCTGTCATTCGAAACTGATGAAATTTTCCGGGTTGATTGGAAATCCGTCCTTCCAGAGTTCAAAGTGCAAATGGACGCCGGTTGATTGATGCCCCGTACTGCCCGCCAGCGCAATGACCTCACCCGTACGCACCACGTCGCCCTGGGTTTTGGTGAGCGAAGCGGCGTGTTTGTAAACCGACAAAAAACCATTGTTGTGCCTCAGGATCAATACGTAGCCGTTGGTTGGCGTCCAATCGGCGAAGATGACCGTACCGCCAAGGGCCGATTTTATGGGCGTGTCCTTGGGCAGGGCAATATCGGTGGCAAAGTGCCGGGCCCTTGCGTCGAACTTCTCGGTCACGATTCCCTTGGCCGGCGCGAAAAACACGATCTCGGTGCGCTTGCCCGCCTTTTCAAAAAGATTGTATTTATCTTCACGCGCCACCTGGTTGCGGAGTTCCACTTCTGCCTTTGTGGGCGCTACATCCTCAGGGTCCACAGGGCGTGCGTCGGTGGAAAGTATAGAATCCCGGTTGAGCCGCGCGTATTCGAGTTCACCCGTAAGCACTTTTTTCAAGGATGCGATGTAGGCCTCATTGCGGTTAAGGGCAAGCGACAGCGAATCTGATTTGAGGGCCAGCCGGGTCGCATTTTGCTTGAGTTCGCTGGAGGCGTAGCCCGGAATGAATTCGCGCAGCGGCGTAAAGGCTATGATGTAGGTGGTGATGGAAATCAGGAAGACCGCACCGAGGGTCGCCACCACAAAGACGTTCATGAGTGTCAGGCGCAGGGAGAACACTTCTTCAAACGAATCTTCGTTGAGGATTACCAGCCTGTTTTTGGTGAACAGCTTTTTGCGGATCTGCTTTCGCTTGTGTCTTTTCCCTGCCATAGCCTCCCGGCAAATATAGCAATTAATGGCCGCCGGCGATTTTTGCCGACCGTGTTAAAAGCGAAATATTTGGCAATCCCAAACGTGGCTGTGCGAATTTCTTGTTATCTTTGCCCGGTTAATGGAGGCGCTCTGCGCTAATAATTTAAGCTATGGGAAGATTCGGCGTTACTGAGATCCTGGTCATTCTGGCCATCATTTTATTGCTTTTCGGGGGTAGGAAAATTCCCGAACTGATGAAAGGCCTTGGAACCGGCATCAAGGAATTCAAGAATGCCGCCAAGGACGAGAATGGCCACGCCACGTCAAAAAAACAGGACGAGAACAAGGCCTGATAAAAATACAGTGTAAGGGGAAGCCGTCTTTTGGGACGGCTTTTTTATGCCTAGTAGTGAAATTTGATCATTCAGACTAAAGACCTCAAAGGTTTTAAAAACCTTTGAGGTCTGGTACGGGAAAACCGTCAAAAAAATAAAACCGCCAAATCTTAGCTCAAAATCATCGACAGCGCCACTCTTTTGGCTGCAGCATCGATACCCACAACTTTCACCATCACGTGCTGGTGCAATTTCACCACTTCGTTGACGTCCTTTACAAACCCGGCCTTGAGCTGCGAGATGTGTACAAGACCGCTTTCCTTAATGCCGATGTCGACAAAACAACCAAAATTCGTGATGTTGTTGACAATCCCGGGAAGGGTCATTCCTTCGTGCAAATCATTAATGGTGCGCACCCTCGAATCAAATTCAAAAATGGCCGCCGATGCGCGCGGATCGACTCCCGGTTTTTTCAATTCCCTGATGACATCCTTGATATAGAGCAATCCGAATTCTGCGGTAACGTAATTTTCGGCCGGAATACCTCCCGCGAGCTGCGCATTTCCCGCCAGTTGGGCAACCGATACGTCAAGATCTTTCGCCATTTTTTGCACAATGGCGTACGCTTCCGGATGAACAGCAGAATTATCGAGGGCGTGCTCACCATCGCGAATCCGCATGAATCCGGCGCTTTGCTGATAGGCCTTTGCTCCCAGCCGCGGAACTTCCTGCAATTGGCGACGGCTTTTGAACCCGCCGTTCGCATGGCGGTATTCAATGATGTTGCCAGCCAGTTTTTCGCCGATGCCCGAAACATA
>SXQR01000138.1 GCA_005792865.1 Flavobacterium sp.
ATCAACTCCCCACACTCCTGCTCCATCACGCCGCCAACAACCACAGTCTTTGGATGAAGTTTGGTTCCCATGGCAAGATAACCGCGTTGCTCGTCCCGTGATCCAAATACAATTTTTGAAATTTGGCTCCAATACAAGGCGCCGGCACACATCTGGCAGGGCTCTACGGTGACGTATAGCGTGCAATTCCTCAGGTATTTTCCGCCCAGGAAGTTAGCGGCAGCGGTAATGGACTGCATCTCGGCATGCGCGGTCACGTCGTTGAGCATCTCGGTCAGGTTGTGGCTGCTGGCGATGATTCTATTGTCAATTACGATCACCGCACCAATGGGGATTTCACCCTTTTCATAAGCATTTTTTGCTTCCGAGAGTGCGCGGCGCATGAAGTATTCGTCGCTGAAGATGTTTTCCATCCCGCAAAATTACGATTTGAGGTCGTACATTTGTTCAATGCCATACGAATTGCTCGACCACATTGACGATCCACGTGATCTGCGCGCCCTCGCGCGGGAAAGGTTGCCCCTCCTCGCGTCGGAACTGCGGCAATTCATCATCGAGGCCGTCGCCTCAAAGGAAGGGCATTTGGGCGCAAGCCTCGGCGTTGTGGAATTGACCATCGCGCTGCACTACGTTTTCAATACTCCCGACGACATCCTAATCTGGGATGTCGGCCACCAGGCTTACGGCCACAAGATTTTAACGGGGAGACGCAATACGTTTGAGACTAACCGGCAATTTGGTGGCATTGCGGGCTTTCCAAAAATGGACGAGAGCGCATACGATGCTTTCGGGACCGGGCATTCGTCAACGGCGATCTCGGCCGCACTAGGAATGGCCATCGCATCAACATTACAGGGTAATGTCCAAAGAAATCACATTGCGGTGGTTGGGGATGCATCGATTGCGGCGGGCATGGCCTTCGAGGCGATGAACCACGCAGGTGTCACCGATGCCAACCTGCTCGTGATTCTCAACGACAACGCCATCGGGATCGATCCCAGCGTCGGGGCGCTCAAGGACTACCTGACTTCGGTCAAGGAGGGCCGCGATCCCCGTCGGAACAACCTTATCCAATCGCTCAATTTCGATTATTCGGGACCAATCGACGGCCATGACCTTCCAAAACTGATCGACGAGCTGGAAAGTCTCAAAATCAAGCCCGGCCCAAAATTCCTGCACGTGACCACCACCAAGGGAAAGGGCCTACAAAAAGCCGAGGAAAACCAGGTTCGGTACCACGCACCGGGAAAGTTCGATCCCGCGACGGGCGACCTGTTGGCTGCGAATGAATCCGGCTTGCCACCCAAATTCCAGGATGTTTTTGGCCTGACCCTGCTTGAACTTGCCGAAGCCAATGAAAAAATTGTCGGGATCACCCCGGCCATGCCTACGGGAAGCTCGCTCAGGTTCATGATGGACCGCTTTCCCGACCGCGCCTTTGACGTTGGCATCGCCGAGCAACACGCCGTCACCCTGGCCGCGGGGATGGCAGCACGCGGGATGACGGTATTCTGCAACATTTACAGCACTTTTTTGCAAAGGGCGTACGACCAGGTCATCCATGATGTCGCGTTGCAGAACCTTCCGGTCATTTTTTGCCTTGACCGGGCCGGGATCGTCGGCGAGGACGGCCCCACGCACCACGGCATATTCGACCTTGCGTACCTACGCTGCATTCCCAACATGACCATCTTTGCCCCACGCGATGAGGCAGCGCTGCGCAACATGCTCTACACGGCACAATTGGGTCTTGACGGGTCCATTGCCATCCGCTATCCGCGCGGCCGCGGCCAAAATCCTGACTGGCAAAATCCATTTAAAAAAGTGCCGATAGGCAAGGCGGAAAAACTTACATCGGGAGAAAGGATAGCCGTGGCCAGCTGCGGGCCGATTGCAACGAATGTGGCGCAGGCGATAACCCTGACGTCCAATCCCGGTGATTTTGCGCATTACGACTTCGGGTTTGTAAAGCCGTTGGACTTAGAAGCACTAAAGGAAATCTTTGATCAGTACGATGCGATTGTGACCGTCGAGGACGGGTGCCTGGCGGGTGGATTCGGGAGCGCGGTGATGGAATCCGCATCCCAGGCGGGTTCCAACATCCTGATCACGCGCATAGGCGTCCCTGACCGGTTCATCCCGCACGGCACTGTCGCCCAACTTCAGGAACTGTGCGGCCTCGACCCCAAAAGCATCGCATCGGTTTTATCGTCTCTCTGATATTTACGACTTTTGCGGCAAAAATGATTCCCGCATGAAACACGTATTGCTGTTTGCGCTACTGCTATCGGTCACATCCCTTTCTGCGCAAGACCAAATCCAAACTCCCGATTCGACGCGTTGGGAAAAGAAAAACATCGTGGGATTTGACATCAGTGAGATCGCTTTCGTGAACTGGAATGCGGGCGGTGTAAGTTCGGTTTCAGGGCTTTTGAAAGGCGATTTTGTCCGCAGGCTCAACCTCAGCAAATCCAAATGGGGCAATGAACTGACCGTCCGTTATGGAATGAACAAACAGGACGGAGTCGAGTGGCGCAAAACGGATGACGTGTTCAGGTTCGAATCCAACTTTGGCTACCGGCGCGATACTGCATCGTTTTGGTATCATTCCGCACGGTTTTCCTTTGCCACGCAATTCACCGAAGGCTTTGCCTACCCCAACACCGAACGCGCGATCTCCAAAGCCTTTGCACCTGCTTATATTTTCCTGGGCGTCGGGGCCGAATATTCAAACAAGCCACGCCGCATCAACCTGTACCTGTCCCCATTGACCATGAAAAATACGCTGGTGCTGGACCAACGGCTCGCCAATCAGGGGGCATTTGGGGTAACGCCTGCAAAGTATGACATTGTAACGGGCGATCTCATATCCGAAGGCAGCCGCAGCCGTACCGAACTGGGCATGCTCGCCACCGGTCACGTTAAGTCGGACATTTATAAGAACATGACATTGGAAAATAAATTGTCGCTCTACACCGACTACATCAATAATTTCGGTAACATCGATGTGGACTGGCAAATGGCGCTCAATATGGTGGTCAACGAATACGTCAAGGCCAACGTGGGGCTGCATGTCATCTATGACCACGACATCAAGGCCAAGGAAGAAATTGATGGCCAGCAGGTAACCGTTGGCCCAAAGATCCAGCTCAAGCAGACGCTGGGCATCGGCGTTGTCTTCAATATCTAATAAAAAAGCCCGGCGGACCGGGCTCTCTTCATTTAAAATCCAAAATTAATTTTTGACCAATTTTTGGGTGAAGTTGACATTTTCACCTGAAACCTTCAGGATATACATCCCTGTTTGAAGATGGCGAACGTCGATTGTTGTCTCGACCTCCACCTGTTGATTGGCGTTATAAACCGTGCGGCCGTTGATATCAGTCAGCGTAATGGAGGCCACTCCGGCAAATGCATTGAGGCGGATGTTGTACAGTCCGTTGGACGGGTTCGGATAGACGCGGATGAGTTCCTGGTCAATGTGATTGGCCGAAAGCGTACAATTGGGGCCCGCTGGCGGCGTCGAGAAATCTTCCACTTGGTCGGCCGAGTTGTTGGTCGATCCAGATGAAGCGTTGACTCCCAATCCGCGGCGCGCGAAGACGTCCCAGATCATGCAGAAGTCCTGTCCACCCGTCGTGGCCTGATCGGCCGCGATGATGGCATCACGGGCTGCAACGAAGCCGGGGCTGCAGGGCTGAAGTTTCATGGCGTCGATCACCAATTGCATCACCTTGTTGTTTCCGCCGGTACCGGTATAGATGTTGGGATCGTACCCGTACTTGTTGACATAAGCCCACGTCAGGTCCCAAAGCATGGTGGCCCAGGTTTCACCCATTTCATAGCGGTAATTTTCGGCGGTCGTGTTTGAACTGGCCAGTGTGCGCGGATTAACGGCCATGTCTGTTGTATATGGATAAACACGAAGGCCGCTGCCAGAAGGTGACTGGCTCAGTGCGAAACTCGCGATTCCCCTGGGCGTGGTGGCGGTCATGTTTGCGTCCATCGTCATCATGAGCGCAAACCAATCAGACCAGCCTTCACCCATCGCCTCGGCGTTGAAGAGACAGTTTACGTTTGCGGGTCCGCCGGTAAGCCTTGAAGAGATGCCGTGGCCCACCTCGTGTGCGATGATTCCGTTGTCAAAATCGCCGTCGGCATTGACAAAGTTAGAACGTTGCAATTGGACACTCACAGGTCCGATGGCCATCTGCGCAATCAGGTCTTCGCCATCAGCCATGCTGACCAAAACCGCCGGTATTGAAATGCTTCCGTCGGCACCGGACATGCCCACGTAGGCGGGATCCGCCACATTGTTCACGACAATGACCGCAGTTGCTCCGGCCTGTTGGGCCAAAATGACCTTTTCCACGAAAGTACAATCTCCACGACGCAAGATGGCGACTTTGCCCGCGATTTCGGCGGCATTGATCGCAGGCGTACAAGCGTCGGCCGTATCACCTATCCCGTCATTATACAGGACAAGGTTAGATTGGATGGATGCGGGCTCGAGCGGAATCGGGACATTGCCCGGATCAAATACATTGTTGGCCATGGGTATGCCACCGGCAATCTCGCTTGGTGAAAGAACCTGTAAAGGGGACGGCAGCACATTCCACAGGTACATCTGCACCCGGGGTTTTTGTCCGTCAGGCGGCGTCTGGAAATTGGCATTGTTGATATTGGGTGGGGTTGCCGAAGATCCGTCCTGAGCATCGCCGATCACCGCATCCCCGCCAAAACCGGGCTGCGCAAAACCGGTATAGTTCATTTGCTGGAAATTCCCGTTCTGCTCGTTAAAGCCGTATCGGAACCAAACGTCGTGCATGACGTTGACCATGTAGAAAAGATTGGTGACCGACGCACTGGTATAAGTGCTGGCCGCGACGTTGACGCCTCCGTACGGAAAGTCAAAATTGAGCGCTGTACCTCCATTGGGACTAGTGCCGGTTCCATTATTCCCGTCGTTATCCTCCATCGCATGGACGTTGTTACCGCGAGTGATGGTGAAGTCGGCGCCGGCTATGTTGTTGGTGTCGTGCCACCCATGCGGTGAAGCCACGGGATCGTGCGGGGCGGTAATCAATTGACGTGGGCCATGTGAAGGGCTTTCCACGTTGAACGGAATTACCCGGTATGATCCAGACTGTACATCCAGCACGGATGAGCTCTTGTAGAAACCGCGGGTAAAGGCTGTAGATTTAATAACTTCAGCGTGGTTGTGGTTCCCGTCAAAGGAACACGAAACCGTCAGGTCGTGTTTCTCCAGCATTTGGCCGCTCAAGGCATCCATGCGCACGCTCCAAAGGTGTTTGTGGTCTGTAGAATGGAACATCAGGTCCCAGGCGAGGCGAAGGCTCCCGTCGGGCATTTGCTGATACACCAATTCGGCAGATGCAGGCTCATCGGCGAGGATGCCGTTTGATAATTTGAAGTGATTCGGCTTTTCGTTGGAAATGACCGCAAATGGTCCGGCATTGTGCTCCGCGAGCAATGTCCTTGCCGCGGCAAATGCCAG
>SXQR01000139.1 GCA_005792865.1 Flavobacterium sp.
TGTGTGTGCGGCATCTGCGATGCCGAGGGCCTGCGGCGCCTACTTTTTTTCAGGCAAAAAAAAGTAGCAAAAAATGCCAAATCGGCGGCGGAACCCAGCTAAAAATCTAAAGACGCTCGCGGGAAAATCGCCGAACTCGCACGGCTGTCGCCGGTGCTCAGACAGCGCCGATTTTTAGCCGCGATCTCTTTGATTTTTTACGCAGGAACCCACAAGCCGCTTGAGCGGCCGCGTGTCGCCCGAAGACCATCTTTCACCGGAGCTTTGGAAGCATTGGCTCCATATTGGTATTTTGTCCATTTTGGATGAGTGGCAGCTTTCCGGCTTCTGGGAAAACCGTAGATTTCAAGGAAGCGGCGCAGCGTCGGCCGAAGGAAGCGCCCGTAGAGACAAGGAGGAACAACGAGCGGCTTAGGGCGCGTTGCGGTGGCGCGACATAGAAATCAAGGTTTGGACAGAGCCGCCCCGGGATTTTTTGGTTCTTTTTTTCCTTAAAAAAGGAACACGCCGTAGGCCTTCGGCACCATTTGAAATTAAAAGGAGGACAGCCAGTGGCTGTCAGGTACGTGAACTTTAGTTCACTCCCACGGTCGCGCAGCGGCCGCCAAACCGCCAGTAGGCAATGTCAATCCTATCCCTTATCTTTGCCCCCGCAGGCCCAAAAGCCTTTTTTATGCTGAATTTAAACGTCAAAAACGAAACCTCCCGCCTTCGGGCAGTGGTCCTCGGTACCGCCGAGAGCAATGGCCCCACGCCTACCGCAGAGGAGGCTTATGACCCTAAATCCCTGGAACACATCCTGGCCGGGACCTATCCCAGCGAGGAGGACATGAAGACCGAAATGGCCGCAATCAACGCGGTTTTTCACAAGTATAATGTTGAGGTTTTCAGGCCCAAGCTCATCAAGGACTGCAACCAGATCTTTACGCGCGACATCGGGTTTGTCATTGATGACAAATTCGTGATCGCGAACATCCTTCCGGACCGCGCACCCGAATTCAAGGCCATCGATTACATCATCAGCCAGATTGATCCCAAAAACGTGATCCAGCCACCGGAAGAAGTCCACATCGAAGGAGGCGACGTGCTTTTGTGGGATGACCACATTTTCATCGGGACCTACAAGGGCAGCGATTATTCGCAAATCAAGACCGCGCGCACCAACCTGGCAGGAGTGGAGTTCATCCGCGAGATGTTTCCCCACAAGATGGTGAAGGAGTTTGACCTGGTGAAATCCACCACCGAAGCGCGCGACAACGCCCTGCATTTGGATTGTTGCTTCCAACCGATCGGGCACGACAAGGGCATCATATACGAAGGCGGATTCCGCGACAAAAATGATTACGAATACCTGGAGAAACTCTTCGGGCACGAAAACCTGTTCCACATTACCCGCGAGGAAATGTACCACATGCATTCCAACGTGTTTTCCATCTCGCCGGACATCGTGGTCTCCGAGCGGAACTTCACCCGCCTGAATAACTGGCTGCGCGCAAACGGTTTCATGGTGGAGGAAGTTCCTTATGCCGAGATCGCCAAGCAGGAAGGATTGCTGAGGTGTTCGACCTTGCCGTTAGTTAGGGATTAGTTGTTGGTGGCTAGTTGCTAGTGGCTAGTGGCTTGGAGCTGCAAATGTTGAGCTTATATGCAGTGTTTTGCTGTCCTCCTAACCACCAACCACCAGCCACCAGCCACTAAAGCGCGTTAAGGATGGAAGCAAGCTACCGTGTAGCGCGGACAGCCTGGCCCGGTTGCCCATTCCCGATCATTGCCGTATTTTTGATAACCGGGCAACGCCCAAATCTTAATTGACATGAAACAGACCACGAATTCCATATTGATGATCAGGCCGGTCGCGTTCCGGATGAACGAGCAGACTGCCGTGAACAATTATTACCAAAAGGTGCTGAATGACCTTTTGCCGTCAACCGTCAATGCACGGGCCCAGCAGGAGTTTGACATTTTTGTGGATAAGCTTCGCGCGGTGGGCGTCGAGGTGACGGTCATTGACGACATCGCCGAGCGCGACACGCCCGACAGCATTTTCCCAAACAATTGGGTCTCCTTCCACGAAAACGCGGATGTGGCGCTTTACCCCATGTTTGCCGAGAACCGCCGAAAGGAACGCCGCGAGGAAATCCTGGACACGCTGGAGGAAAAAGGTTACCACATCGAAAACATCATGGATTACACGGCGGCCGAGGAAGACGGCTTTTTCCTTGAAGGAACGGGCAGCATGATCCTGGACCGCGTGAACGGGAAAGCCTATTGCGCGCTTTCGCCAAGGGCCGATGAGGAACTTTTTATTGAATTTTGCGAGGATTTTGAACTGACGCCCGTGATCTTCGAGGCTTTCCAGACCGTGAACGGTGAGCGCAAACAGATTTACCACACCAACGTGATGATGTGCCTGGGCGATACCTTCGCCGTGATCTGCGCGGACTGTATCGATGACAAGAAAGAGCGCAAGGCCGTCCTGGACTCGCTCAAGGAGGACAAAAAGGATATTATCCTCATCACCGAGGACCAAGTCAACAACTTTGCGGGAAACATGCTGCAGGTGCGCGGCGTGGGGGACAAGAGCTATATCGTGATGAGCAAATCGGCGCACGAAAGCCTGACCGAAAAACAGGTCGCGCAGCTCCAGAAACATGGCGAAATCCTTTCGTCAAGCCTGGACACGATCGAGGCCTGCGGCGGCGGAAGCGCGCGGTGCATGATGGCGGAGGTGTTTTTGCCGAAAACTAATTAGGAAATTAGGAAATTAGGTAATTGTACCGGTAAAAGACCTGATTCGTTTTAATACGGCATTTCCTCATTTCCTCATTGGCACATTTCCTAATTAAAAATTCCCCCGCACGATATTCACGATCGAGCTCACGATATATTGCACGCCGATCGCGATTACGATGAATCCCACAATCCTTGAAATGGCCACGATGCCCGATGCGCCCAGGATTTTGGCGAGGTAGTGCGCGCTGCGCAGGATGACGAAAATGACCAGTGCGGTGACGAGAATCGCGGCGACGGCGATGATCATTTCGGTGGGTTGGTTGTGCTCCTGGTAAAAGGCGATGAGCAACGAGATCGACCCGGGACCGGCCAGCATGGGCATGGCGAGCGGCGTGAGGGCGATGTCGTTGCGGTTCTGCGCATCTGATTCCACCTTTTTGCTCACCCCGCGCTTTTTCTTGAATTCGCCCGACAAAAGCGAGAATCCCGAACTCGCGATGACGATGCCGCCGGCAATGCGAAGGGCATCGATCGATATCCCGAA
>SXQR01000140.1 GCA_005792865.1 Flavobacterium sp.
ATGAAGCCGGCACCCTTTACCGGGCCAGCCGTGACCCGGTAAAGCGCTTTGTTCCCTTTGACGGGCTGACGACTTCGGGAAGCATCACGCGCGGGGTGACCGTCGGGAACAACCAGAACGCCGTGGTGAACTCAAACCTGGATTTGCAGATATCGGGCAAACTTTCGGACAAGGTCTCGCTTCGGGCCTCGATCCAGGACTCGAACATTCCGCTGCAGGAAAGCGGGTATTCGCAGCGGCTCGATGAATTTGACCAGATCTTCATTGAACTGTCGGGACAAAAATGGGCCATCCGGGCCGGCGACCTCTTCCTTGAAAACCGACAGTCGCGGTTCATGAATTTCAACAAGAAGGTGCAGGGCATCTCCACGATATTCCGGTTTGGGGAAAAGGACAAACAGACCACGATATTTGGTTCGGGGGCGATCGTGCGCGGCCAATACGCGCGGAGTTCGTTCACGGGCCAGGAGGGCAACCAGGGGCCCTACAAACTCCGGGGGCCCAACAACGAGCTCTTCATCCTGATCATCTCGGGTTCAGAGCGCGTTTTTGTCAACGGGATTCTCTTGCGGCGCGGCGAGAACAACGACTACATCATTGATTACAACGCGGGCGAGATCCGGTTTACGTCGCTTTTCCCGATCACGTCCGAAATGCGGATCAACGTCGAATACCAGTTCTCCGACCGGAACTACACGCGTTTCGTGGCCTACGGCGGCGCGATGCACGAGCAGGAGAAGTGGGCGTTGGGCGGATACGTGTATTCCGAATCGGATGTCAAGAACCAGCCCTTGCAGCAGAATCTCTCGCAGGAGCAGGCGCAGATCCTGTCCCAGGCCGGCGATGACCCCAATGACATGACGGCACCCTCCGCTTTTCCCGATGCCTATTCGGAGAATAAGATCCTGTATCGAAAAATTACGGTGTCCGGCGTCGAGGTATTTGAATATTCCAACAACCCCGATGATGAGCTTTTCAATGTCCGTTTCACCCTGGTGGGCAACAATCTGGGAAATTACGTCCTGGCGAGCTCCGCGGCCATCGGCAAGATCTACCAGTACGTTGCGCCTCTCGATGGCGTCCCGCAAGGAAATTACGAGCCGATCACGCGACTCATCGCGCCGGTCAAACTCCAGCTTGCCACGTTGATGGGCCGCTATACGCCGTCCGAGAAGACCTCGGTGGATTTTGAGGCCGCGGTAAGCAACAATGACCTGAATCTTTTTTCAAGCCTTGACGACGGGAACAATGTGGGCGTGGCTGGCCGGATCAACGCAAAAAAACGCCTGTTTTCAGGAACCTGGCAAACCGATGCGTTCGCCAATTACCAAAGGATCGATCAGGAATTCCGGACCATTGAACGCCTTTTTACGATCGAATTTGACCGTGACTGGAACCTGACCCTGCCCCGAGGGGACCAGAGCCTGCTCATTGCGGGAATTTCGACGCTCAAACAACCCGATTCGCTTTCAAATGCTGGATTTGCCCGGTACCAATTTGAGAAGCTCGATTTTTCAGAGAATTTTTCCGGTAGCCGGCACGTCGCCGAGGCGCGCATCAGGTATGGTAAGTGGCAGGGAAATGCATCGGGCAGCTTCTTAAAGAGCGACGCCACGCAATCGGAATCGGAATTCGCGCGCGCATTTGTACAGGGCCGACGGCATTTTGGAAAGAACTGGGCGGGCGGCAGTTTCCGGTTTGAAGACAATAGGGAGACGATAAAGGCAACGAAGCTGCTATCGGCCCTGAGCCAGCGTTTTGCCGAATACGGCGCTTTTGTTGGCCGGGGTGATTCCACCAAAGTATTTGCCGAAGCCGGGTTCCTGTTTCGGCGCAATGACAGCCTCCAATCGGGCGTCCTGAAGCGCGTGAACAATTCACAGTCTTATTACCTGAAATCCCGGCTGATCCAGACCGATCTGTCGGACCTCTCGGTTTTTGTCAATTACAGGACACTGGACTTTACCGATGCCTCCCGCAAAACCGAACAGTCACTCAACTCGCGCATCCTTTACAACGACCGCTTCTTCAGCCAGTTTGTACAGCTTACGGCCGCTTATGAAACATTGTCCGGTACCATTCCGCAACAGGAATTCACCTACCTCGAGGTGGAACCCGGCCAGGGCGTCTACATGTGGAACGATTATAACGGCAACGGGGTCCAGGAGCTCGAGGAATTCGAGGTAGCGCCTTTTCCCGACCAGGCCAAGTATGTCCGCGTATTCCTACCCAACCAGATCTTTATCAGGACGCACCAGAACAAATTTTCGGCATCGGTCAACCTGAATCCATCAAACTGGCAAAACGCTACCGGTATCAAGAAACTGGCCTCGTATTTCTACAACCAGACTTCCTACCTCGCCGATAGGAGAATCGTCCGGGAAGGCGGAAATTTTGACCTGAATCCTTTCGCGGAATCGCAGGACGGGCTTTTGGGGCTAAACGCTTCTTTCCGCAACAGCTTCTTTTACAACCGGGGCAAACAGGATCATTCGGTAACCTATACCTACCTGAACAACCGGGCGCGCAACCTGCTTTCGGTCGGGTCGCAGGAGGCCACGAACCATTCGCACCAGCTGCAGTATGCCCACCTTTACAAAACGCACTGGCTCTTCACCATATCGGGTAAAACGATTTCATCCAATCTGACCTCGGAAAATTTCGCCGAACGCAACTTTGAGATCGACGGCTATCAGGCGGCACCCAAGATCTCATACCTTTTTTCAAAAAATGCGGCTTGGGATGTTTTCTATGAATACCAGGAAAAAGAAAACCGCATCGGTGCGAACGAAATTCTCAATCAGCAGCGCATAGGAACCTCATTCAACTTTGCCACCGAGAAAAAACTTACCCTCAATGGCGAGTTTTCCTATTATCTCAATGACTTCACCGGCAACCAAATGTCACCCGTTGCCTTCCAGATGCTCGAGGGATTGCAACCGGGTGAAAACCTCACCTGGCGCCTGCTTGCCCAAAAAAACCTGACCCAATACCTCGATATCAACATCAATTACCAGGGCCGAAAAGGCGAAGCGGGCGAGGCAATCCACACGGGCAACATTCAGCTCCGGGCCTTTTTTTAGGGGCAATACTGGTATCAACACCTTAAAAGACTATATTTGAAACCATTAATTTCCACAACATGAAAATCCGTATCGCATATTGCGCAATCCTCGCATCGGGACTGCTGCTTGGCTGTAAGAAAGAACTTCAGCCGCAAGAAAGTTCCACCGATTCCACCGCCGTTGCTGCCGCGGCCCAGACGCCACAATCGCCTGCCGCGCCAACCACAACTACCACACAGCCAACGCCCGCGCCCGCACCGCAACAGGCAGTCGTTCCGCCGCCGGCCAAGACCGCACCTGGGATGAACCCGCCGCACGGACAGCCGGGACACCGCTGCGATATTGCAGTAGGTGCACCACTGAGTTCTGCGCCCGCCAAACCGGCATCGAACACGCCTCAAATCATCAAGCCAGCGCCAACCACAACTACCACACAGCCAACGCCTACAAACCAGGCGCCGGCCATTTTGAACGCGCCTACGCAAGCCACTGCTCCGGGCATGAACCCGCCGCACGGACAACCCGGCCACCGTTGTGACATCGCCGTCGGACAGCCGCTTCCAAAAGCTTAGCACAAAAATTATGGAATAAAAAAAACCGTCATCACTGACGGTTTTTTTGTGGAGAATACCGGATTCGAACCGGTCACCTCTTGCCTGCCAGGCAAGCGCTCTAGCCAAATGAGCTAATCCCCCAAGACGGTGCAAATATAAGGCAATATCTTTTTAAAAAACAAACGGCCAAAAAATTACTTCTACCTTTGTACTTTCAAATCCCATGGCAAAAATTAGGATTACCAAACAGTTTAGCTTTGAAACCGGGCATGCGCTCTACGGTTATGACGGCAAATGCCGAAACGTCCATGGCCACAGCTACAAGTTGTCGGTCACTGTGATCGGCGAGCCAAATCCCGATCCTTCGCATGTCAAGCACGGCATGGTAATCGATTTCAGCGACCTCAAGCGGATCGTCAAGGAAGAAATTGTGGACGTATTTGACCACGCAACGGTCTTCAACAAAAATACGCCCCACGTAGAACTGGCCGAGCAACTCCGCAACCGCGGGCACCACGTCATTCTTGTGGATTACCAGCCAACGAGCGAGAACATGGTGATCGATTTCGCGGCCAAGATTGCCGGACGGCTGCCCTCCTACCTTAACCTCCATTCCCTCAAGCTCCAGGAAACCGAAACTTCCTTTGCCGAATGGTACGCCTCAGATAATATTTAAACACTGTTTTGGCGTGCCGGCGTGAGGGTGGCTTGTGGGCCAAGTGTGCCGGTGGGCGCCCTCGCGCTGTACGCTTTATCTTTTTACGCCGCCTTGCTTTGTAAAAAGGATGCCGCTGCCATCGCTCACGCACCGTTAACAACAATTGCGGGTTTTTCCCATGCAACGCTCCA
>SXQR01000141.1 GCA_005792865.1 Flavobacterium sp.
AACGCGATCATGAACCTCTCATCGGAACTGAAGGCTACCGTCGCGGACGAAAACGCTGGTGCCAATCTTGAGATCATCCGTCAATCTTCGCAGCATTTGTTGGGTTCGATCAACGACATATTGGATTTCTCAAAGATTGAAAAAGGTGAGATCCGGCTGCAACCGGCGGTTTTCGATCTCGCCGCGATGCTTGAAGGGATCAGGCGCTCCGCAGCCCGCCAGGCCGGTGAAAAAGGCCTTGACTTCCGTTTCGATATTGCAGGTGCGTTGCCTAAACGCGTGCTGGCCGATGAGCAGCGGCTTTGCCAGGTGCTCAACAACGTAGTTTCAAATGCCTTGAAATTTACGGCGCAGGGCAGCGTCACGGTCGAGATAATCCCGGTCATCTCGGCGCAGGATCTCAAACTGACGATGCGCGTGACCGACACCGGCGTGGGCATTGACCCGCAAAAGATGGAGCGGATCTTTGGCTCGTTCACCCAGGACAGCATCGACAACAAGCGCAAATTTGGCGGATTGGGCCTCGGGCTTTACATCGTCCGCGCGCTGGTAGATCTCTTTGGCGGACAGATCGCCATCAAGAGCGAACCGGGCCAGGGCACGGCCTGTGAAATGTCAATGATGCTTGCCATTGCCGCGCTTCCTGAAAAAAGTGAGTCCGATAGCTTGGCGAACCCCGATTTGGGCGGCAGGGCGATCTTGGTGGTCGAGGACAATGCGATCAACCAGATGGTTATCAAGATGATCACCAAAAAGTGGGCGAATGCCACGGTGGACTTCACCGCCAATGGCCGCGAGGCGCTCGACGCCCTGAAGTCGCATGCCTATGACCTAGTGTTGATGGACCTGCAGATGCCGGTCATGGACGGCTACGAGGCCACGATTGCCATCAGGGCGGGAGAGGCCGGGGCTTTGCATGCCCAAATCCCCATCATCGCCGTCACGGCCGATGTCATGGAATCGACGCGGGATCGTGTACGTGAAATCGGGATGGACGATTACCTGACCAAGCCCGTCAAGGCCGAGGTGCTGTATGAGGCGGTCATCAAAGCATTGGAAAGGTCGGGCGTCAGGGCATTGGCCGATTGAGATCGCACAGCCGCGGCCCCGATTGCAGCGGCATCCTTTTATGGCCTCCTTTCGTACCCGAAAGCCGGTGCGCGCCCGCCATAAAAGATACAGCGGAAAGCGGGCTATGCCGCCGGAAATAAAATATCGGAATCGAATGCCGGGTTACCTTTAAAATATTTATTTTTGCGCGCAAATAGAACTCCCCCGGGCATTATGGTAAAAGATCTTTTTGAGCGTATTCAGAGCAACAAGGGGCCGCTGGGCAAATGGGCTTCGCAGGCCGAAGGTTATTATGTTTTCCCAAAACTGGAAGGCGACCTTGGCCCGCGGATGACGTTCCACGGAAAAGAGATACTCAACTGGAGCATCAACGATTACCTTGGGCTTGCCAATCACCCCGAGGTGCGCCAGGCCGATACCGAGGCCGCACGGCAATATGGCGCCGCCTATCCCATGGGCGCGCGCATGATGAGCGGCCAGACCGATTACCACGAGCAATTGGAGCGCGAACTGGCTTCATTTGTGATGAAGGAATCGGCATACCTGTTGAATTTTGGTTATCAGGGAATGGTTTCGATCATCGACGCGCTGGTCACCAAAAACGATATCATTGTCTATGATGTGGACTCACATGCCTGTATCATCGACGGTGTTCGCCTGCACATGGGCAAGCGCTTTACCTATAAGCACAACGACGTGGAATCCATGGAGAAGAACCTCCAGCGCGCAACCAAGATGGCGCAGGAGACCGGCGGCGGGATCCTCTTTATCACCGAGGGCGTTTTTGGCATGCGGGGCCAGCAGGGCAAGCTTCGCGAGATCGCCGAACTCAAAAAGAAATACAATTTCCGTTTGCTCGTGGACGATGCGCACGGCTTTGGCACGCTTGGCAAGACCGGTGCCGGAGCGGGCGAGGAGCAGGGCGTCCAGGACCAGATCGACGTTTACTTTTCAACTTTCGCGAAGTCCATGGCCAACATTGGCGCTTTTGTGGCGGCTGACAAGGATATCATAGATTACCTCAAATACAACCTTCGGTCGCAGATGTTCGCCAAGTCGCTGCCGATGATCCAGACCGTCGGGTCCATCAAGCGCCTCGAGATGCTGCGGACGATGCCCGAACTCAAGGACAAGCTTTGGGAAAACGTGAACGCTTTGCAGGATGGCCTCAAGCATCGCGGATTCAACATCGGCGACACCAATACCTGCGTCACGCCGGTTTATTTGAACGGTTCGATTCCCGAGGCGATGATGCTGGTGAACGACCTGCGCGAGAATTACCACATTTTCCTTTCGATCGTGGTTTATCCGGTGATCCCGAAAGGCATTATCCTGTTGCGCATGATCCCGACCGCATCGCACACGATGGAAGACATCAACCAGACCCTCGATGCGTTCGAGGCGGTCCGCGAGAAGCTGGTCAACGGTACTTACCTCAAGCTTGCGGGCGAACGGACCGTGGATGTGAGCGAGGAGCGGTAGGAGAAGAAAGACCGCTGGTGCTGTGAGAAGAAAGACCGCTGCGCTGTGAGATGCAAGAAGCAAGAAGCAAGACCGCTGCGCTGCAAGAAGCAAGAAGCAAGAAGCAAGAAGCAAGAAGCAAGAAGCAAGAAGCAAGAAGCAAGAAGAACTGCTAACACCTAAACCTGAGTTCAATGAAATTTGCTATTTCCACATTAATCCTTGCAGTCCTTTTCATTTCATGTGAGGGAAAGAAGGAAACCGAAACCAAAGTCGAGGGAAAGGCCGCGGAATCCGATGCCATGCCGGCCGCTGAAAGAAAAGAGTGTTTCCGCTATGCGGTCAATAAAGACACCGTCACGATGACCCTCACGCGCAACGCAAACAATGCCAGCGGCGAGATGCAGTACAACCTGTTTGAGAAGGACGGAAATTTCGGGACGTTTTCAGGTACTTTCATCGGGGATACGCTTTATGCCGATTATACCTTTGAGTCCGAGGGAATGAAGTCGGTCCGTGAAGCGGTGTTCCTGCGCAAGGGCGACAAGATGTTCCAGGGCGACGGCGAGATCATCATCACCGGTGACAAGGTGACCTACCGCAATCCCAAGGCACTTTCATTTGGGAACAGTATTGTGCTTGAAAAGGTGGAATGTAAAAATTAGCAATAACCTGTTCCTTTAGCCGATAGCCATCAGCTTTCGGTGGCCAAATCCTCATAAATCGATCCTGAACGTTCTCCTCCTCTTATGGATGATGGGGTCAAAATTCTTCCATAGATTATGGATGGAGTGGTTTTCCTCGAGTTCGGGCGTGCGGATGCAGGTCGTGATGCCCCGCTGGGTGAACGTCTTGAAATATTCCTCAAAGATGATCGCGGTCACGCCCTTGTTCTGGTATTCAGGGTCGATCCCGATTAGGTAAAACAATACTTCCTTGCTGTTTTTCCTGGCCTGCAACAGGTGCCACCATCCAAAGGGGAACAACTTACCGCCCGCTTTTTGCAGCGCCTGCGAGAACGACGGCATCACGATGCTGAACGCGACCAATTTCCCGTTGGCGTCGTCAACGAACTTGATGTACTCCGGGTTGATGAGGTTGATGTACTTCTTCTTGAAATATTCCTTTTGGATATCCGATACCGCGACAAACGAGGACAGGTGCCTGTAGGTGTGGTTGAAGAGATCGAACATTTCATCCACACGCGGCATCAGTACCGATGTTTTCGAGAAATTGACGGCCTTGAGCCCATACCTTTTCTTGATCAGTGCCGATGCCTTGATGAAATTGTCGGGATTGACATTTGAAAAGGAAAATATGCTCTCGATGAACTCCTTTTCCCGAACGTAGCCCAATTGTTCGAGGTGCGTCACATAATATGGATGGTTGTACCAGGTGATCATCGTGCCCATCTGGTCAAATCCTTCGGTGAGCGCACCCACCTTGTCGAGATTGGAGAATCCGATGGGGCCCTCCACGTATTCGAGATTGTGCCCGCGTCCAAACTCGTAAACTTTTTCCAGAAGCGCCTTGGTCACTTCCAGATCGTCCACCACGTCGAACCACCCGAACCTGACCTTTTTCTTGCCCTGGTCACGAACCTCGTCCCAATTGATGATCGCGGCGATCCGTCCGGCCGGCACTCCGCCGCGGTAGGCGATATACAGGTGCGCGTCGGCACTGGTAAACACGGGATTTTTTTCCCTGTCGAATTGTTCTGTCTCGTCATTGATGAGCGGCGGGACCCAATAAGGGTTGTCTTTGTAAAGCCGGAAAGGAAATTTTACGAAATCCTCGATCTCGCGCTTTGTCAATGCTTCCTTGATGGTGATCATTCGGGTTTTTCTTCGGTTGGAACCGCGTCCTTGCGCTTGCGTTTGTTCTCTTTTTCCTTCTTCTTGTCGTTCTTGGACTTTTCAGGTTCTTCCTTGGGCGCGCGAAGATAAACCTCTTCATAATCGGCGTCAAATCGCCAGGAAAGCCCGATACCGCCGGTCAGCAGGCTGGGCGTGTTCTTGACATTGGCTCCGATCGAGGCATCGACCTGGATGTTTTCCCAAAGCAGGTACGCCGCGCCACCGCGAAAAATGCCGTCCGAGTAGAAGTCGCTCTTGATCCCCTGGTGCTCGATAAAACCTGAAAGGCGCTGGTTGAACCCGCGGGTGAGGGTCAGGACATAGCCATAGGCCATGAAATCGGTGATGAGCTTGTCGGCGTAAATATTGGTCACGAAGACCCAGCGGTTGAACTGGTGCTGGGTGAGGACCATCAGTTTGGGCGAAATCTTCTCCTCCTGCTGCGGATAATAGGGGCTGCCAAAAAGATTGAGGTTGGCACCGGCATAGACACCTATCGATGGGATGAGGTCGCGCCACCGGAATGAGTGGTTTTTTTTCCAGCTGTACAGGTCGGGCTTGCGCTCGTAATTCTTGTTGGGATCGTACACGAGGTATTTGGCGCCGATGAGTGCCTGCCGGATGCCGTTGAGGTCGCCGTCGGTGCCTGCGCCCGCAAACCGCACGTCGGCACGCTGGTACTGCACTTCGCCGATAATTTCCAGTTGCTCTAAAAATGCGCCGTACCGCAACATCAGGTCTCCCCCGAATCCATTGAGCTCGTATTCGGTAAGGTTGTGGTTTTCCTGGACGCCGTAAAAACCGGCTTCTGCCTGGAATACGGTCTTTCCCACCGAAAATGCCGACATGGATTCGCCCGGACGGTTGGAGTTGATGATGTCGGTAAACTGGGCCTGGGCATATCCGGCAAAGAGGAGCGGGCCCAGCAGGAGCAAGGTCTTGATCGTGCGCATCGGTAGTGGTTTATTGGCCTACCAAATGTAGCGTTTTATTAATTATTTATGAATGCCGATTCGCAAAAAGCTGTACCGAATGCTTAAATTTGGCGCAAATTCACATCCATGCAGGAGGCGTCGTTTTCCGGTACGATCAAGATCATTTTATACATCGTCCTATTCTATTACCTTTTCAAGTTTGCGATGCGGCTGCTGTTGCCTGTGCTGATGCGCAAGGCGGTGCAAAAGGCGCAGGAGAACATGCGGCAACAGTTCGAGCGCGACGAATTTGACAGCCGGGGGATCAGGAAGCCTTCGGACCAGCGTGCCAAGAACTCGGGCCAGGTGGGCGAATATGTCGATTATGAGGAGCTCCCGTAGCCCAATTTTCTTATTTTTACGCGGCTAAACCGTTCCGGCCCGATGAAAAACCTTTCCAAGTACTATCCACACCTGTTGAGCCTTGCGGGTTTTATCCTCATCGCCCTCGTCTATTTCTATCCGGTCCTCCAGGGGAAGGAACTTTTCCAGTCGGATATCGTACAGTACACGGGCATGGCCAGGGAGCAAACAGATTTTCGATCGCAGACCGGTGAGGAGCCTTATTGGACCAACTCCGCTTTTGGCGGCATGCCAACCTACCAGCTTGGGGCGAAGTATCCGCACAATTATGTGAAGATGCTGGATTCGGCGCTGCGATTCTTGCCGCGGCCTGCAGACTATCTTTTTCTTTACTTCGCCGGCTTTTACGTCTTGCTCCTGGTTTTGCGCGCCAACCCTTTGCGCGCCTTCTTCGGGGCGCTGGCCTTTGGATTGTCCACCTACCTGATCATCATATTGGGCGTCGGCCACAACGCGAAAGCACATGCCATTGCCTATATGCCGCTTGTATTGGCGGGTATCGTAATGGTATTCCGCAAACGTTACATCGCGGGCGGGCTTTTGACCATGGTGGCCGCAGCGCTTGAGATCCAGGCCAATCACTTCCAGATGACCTATTATCTCTTACTGTTGGTCTTGGTGTTTGCGGTTTATTTTACCGTAAATTCCATCAGGAAAAAGGATTTTGCGCACCTGATTAAAGCCGCCGGGATCTTTGCCGTCGCGGGACTGCTCGCCCTCGGCGCGAATGCAACCAACCTGATGGCAACCGCCGAATACGCCCAGCATTCCACCCGGGGCAAGACCGGGCTGACCTATCTGCCTGACGGTTCGCCGCGCACGGGCAACGATGCGCTCTCGCGTGAATACATCACCGAATACAGCTATGGCCTGGCCGAAAGTTTCAACCTGGTCGCGCCCCGGCTTTTCGGCGGGTCCAACAGCGAGAATTTAGGTCGTGACAGCCATGTTTATGAATTCATCATCGGGAAAGGGGCGCCGGAAGACCAGGCGAGGGAATTTGCCTCGGCCCTTCCAGCCTATTGGGGCGACCAACCGATCGTGGCGGGCCCTGCCTATATCGGTGCCGTCGTGTTCTTCCTGGCGATGTTGGGCCTGTTCTTTTCTTCGAGGCGGATCAGGTTTGCCTTCCTGGCCGGAGCCTTGCTGTCCCTGATGCTGTCCTGGGGGAAAAATTTTGCCTTCCTGACCGATTTTTTCATCGATTTTGTACCAATGTACAGCTCCTTCAGGGCAGTCTCGTCCATCCAGGTGCTTTTGGAGCTCTGCATGCCCGCACTGGCCGTAATGGGGCTTGAATCATTTTTGAAAATGGAGCCGGAGACACGTTGGCCCGCGCTGTGGAAAACCGCCGCCGGAACCCTCGGGCTGCTCGTGGTGCTTTTGCTGTTCAAGGGTAGCTTTTCTTTTGGGGGCGCGGCAGATGGCTATTTTGCGGAGAATTACGGCCCCGAATTCCTCGAGGCGCTCAAGAACGACCGGAAGACGTTGTATTCGGCCGATTTGCTCCGGTCCGGGTTCCTGATCGCGGCATCGGCACTGGCGCTGTATTTCTTCCACAAGGGCCGCATCACGCAGGTTACGGTTGTTGTCATCGTGGGGTTGCTCATGGTTTCCGACCTTTTCCTGATCGACAAGAATTACCTCGATGCAAAGGCATTCGTCTCGGCAAGGCAGGTGCGAGAACCTTTCGTGCCCTCGCAGGCCGACCAGCAGATCCTCCAGGACCCCGGGCATTACCGCGTTTTTGAAATTGCCGGCAACATTTCCAGTGCCCGCGCCTCCTATTTCCACAAGTCATTGGGCGGATACCACGCCGCCAAGCCGCGAAGGTTCCAGGAAATCTTCGATTACCAAATTGCCCAAAACAATCTTGAGGTCTACAATATGCTGAACGTAAAATACGTG
>SXQR01000142.1 GCA_005792865.1 Flavobacterium sp.
ATGGTTGCCGTTACAGGAACATTGAATACAAGTTCAATAACGACGATCGCCGGGTTGTCCGGTGCAGCATTTTCGATCACCCGTGCAAACACAACCTGGTTCCACGTTACCATGTATGGCATCCCAAGAGGAATCGGTGAAAGCCCGTTTTGCGCATCCGAAAAACTCTCGTGGTAACTGATGGTGTGGGTATTGGGATTGAGATTTCCCAAGATTTCCCCGTTGAGCAACATCAGTTCATAAAACTCCACGTTGTCCTGGTCCAGATCGCAAAGCTGGACAGGCGCCGGTTGGTTGGCGGCGGGCTGGGCAAAGAGCGGAGCCGAGGCGAGCAATAACAAAAAGTAAAGTTTTTTCATGGCTGGTCTATTGTGCGTCCAATGTACGCCGATTAATATTTTGAACCGCCCGCGATTGAGCAAAACGGCATTTCAATTTAGAATTCAGATCGTTTTCAACAGTTCCTGCAGCCGCTCCTTCTTGCGCTGCGATATGGGCAGGTGGCTGCCGTCGTGCATGACCACATAACCACCGTCACGCCTGATGTAGGAGCGCAGGTAGGCCAGGTTGATCAGGTGCGATTGATGGATCCGCTCAAAACCATGCCCGGTCAGGAGTTCCTCATATTCCTTCAACGTCTTGGAAATCAGGACGGGTTTGGCGTTTCGGATGTAAAATTTCGTGTAATTGTCCTCGCTTTCGCAACGGATGATGTCGCTAACCTCAAACAAGTGGATACCGTCGGAAGTGGAGAGCGCGATGCGTTTGAAATTGTCCACTTTCTTGCGGATATTCTCCAACAGCAGGTCAATATGCGCATAACCGTCGTTCTTTTCCAGTACCGATTTGATCTTACCGATCACGATCTGGAGTTCCTCGGGATCGACGGGCTTTAATAGGAAATCCAGTGCACTGAAACGGAACGCCTTGATCGCATACTGCTCGTGCGCGGTAATGAACACGATGTGCGAGGTGGACTTGCCATGCTTGATGGCGTGCTGCTCCAATATGTCGAAACCGGTCCCATCACCCAGCTGGATGTCCAGAAAAACCACCTGTGGCCTCAGCGTTTCCATGGCCTTCACGCCCGTCTCCACCGAATCAGCCTCGCCGATGATCGAGATGTCGGGTGCATAGCGTTCAAGCATGCTCTTCATGCCGTTTCGCAGGTTGATGTCGTCGTCGATGAGAAGGGCGGAGATCATGGTAAAAATTTGAAAATTTGAAGATGAGCCAAATTGAAAATTTGAAGTTTAGAGTTTGAAAGTTCTAAGGTTTATAATGTTTTTAAGGTTGTTAACGCGAGATGTACTGAATTGGCAATTGCAACACGACCTTTGTTCCCGATGGATTTCCGGCGGCGTCCTTCATTTCCTCGATGGTAACTTTGGATGTCTTATCGGTCACCGAACCCATCATTTCCAAACGCTTTCGCGTAATGTCAAGCGCCATGGATTTATGCACCGAGACCAGATGTCGCTTGAGTTCGTTTGACTTATCGATCCCGATGCCGTCGTCCTCAACGGTGCAAATCAGCGATTGTCCCGATGTCTCAAAGCTGATCTTCACGTGGCCGGGCTCTTTCTTCGGGACCAGGCCGTGAATTATGGCGTTCTCGACGAAGGGCTGCAGCAACAAGGGCGGCAGGGCCATGTCATCCTCGATGTCAGGACTTTTGTTTATCTCGAAGGTAAAAACATTATTGAACCGAAGCTGTTCGAGTTCCAGATAATTTTGGAGGCTCTCGATTTCCTTGTCGATCGGGATTACCGATTCTTTTGAATACTCGAGCGTGAGCCGCATCAGTTTGGAAAACTTCGACAGGTATTTAATCGCCGAATCGGTTCCGTTCTGCACGATGAAACTCGAGATCGACCCCAGGCAATTGAACACGAAGTGCGGGTTCATCTGCAGGTGGAGCGCTTTCTGCTCGTATTCGGCGAGTTCCTTTTGTAGCGTCAGGGTCTTGCGGAGCTGGCGCCGGCTGTAGATCAAAAATACGATCCCCGAAAGCAGCAGGACAAAAAGGGCGATAAAAAACGTCTGCATCCGGTGGCGCTTGGATTGTTCGCCATACACGAGTTCGCGTTTTTCGGCCTCCTTGCGCCTGAGGGCTTCTTTCTTCTCGAACTCAAAATTCATTTCCTCGCGGATACTGTTGCGAATGTTGCGGTAATTGCTCACGCTGTCGGCAGCGGCCGTATAATTGCGGTAATGCTCGAGCGCGAGTGCCGGGTTGCCGGTTTTCTCATAAATGGAGGAGAGCATTTTTTCGCTGTCGCGGATGCGTTCGCGAATGCCGAGCTGCTTCCCAAGGGTAAGCGATTTGGCGGTATTGCTGAGCGCCCTGGCAAAATCGCCCTCGGCAAAATAGATCTCGCCCATCAGTGCGTACGCGTCCGATGAACCAAATTTGTCCCCGATCTGCCCGAATGCTTCCAGCGCCAGGTTGCAAAATTCCAGGGCCTCCGCCCTACTGCCGCGTTTGATCTCAAGCAATGCGAGGTTGTTATAGAGTTCGCCCAGCCCGCGTGCATCGGGATGATTGACAAACGTGCCGCGAGCTTTGGTGTAATATTGCAGCGCCTTCTCAAAATCGCGCTGGTCGCGGTAAATGTTCCCAATATTGGTGTTGGTGATCGCCGATGTGGGATCGGCAGACTTCTCCTGCAGTTTCAGGCACTTGAGGAAATATTCCAGCGCGCGGAACTCCTCTCCCCGTGCCTGATATACGATGCCGATGTTGTTGTAAACCTTTGCCGCGCGAACTTCATCGCCC
>SXQR01000143.1 GCA_005792865.1 Flavobacterium sp.
ACATTTACACCCGCAATGTCACGCTCCGCGATTCCACCCTTTACGTCGAACTGACTTCCGCCGTTTTGCGCGAGGAACTTCAATACGGTCGCGACAAGATTGTCCGCCTTATCAATGACGAAGTAGGGCGGGAGGTCCTCACGGAGGTTGTCCTCCGATAAGAAAAAAGGCCGCCAATTGGCAGCCTCATCTTCGATATTTTCAGGAATTAGAACATTTCCCTTCCGGCAAAGTGGAAAGCGCCCTCGATTGCGGCGTTTTCATCGCTGTCAGATCCATGTACTGCATTCTCGCCTATTGATTTCGCGTATTTCTTGCGGATGGTTCCCTCGGCGGCATCGGCAGGGTTGGTCGCACCGATCAGGTTGCGGAACTCCTCAACGGCATTTTCCTTTTCAAGGATGGCGGCAACGATAGGTCCGCGCGACATGAATTCAACCAGTTCGCCAAAAAACGGGCGTGCGCTGTGCACGGCGTAGAATTTTTGGGCATCCGAAACGGTCATCTGCGTCAGTTTCATCGAGACGATCCTGAACCCGGCCTCGGAGATCATGTTCAATATTCCTCCAATATGCCCGGCCTCCACAGCGTCGGGCTTAATCATCGTAAACGTTTTGTTGGTAGCCATTTTTTGTTTTTAAATTTCGTGCAAAAGTAAGGCATTCAGCCGTATTGGCGATGGTTCGAGCAAATTATTTTGTCATGGGATCACGACGCGGAATGCGGGATCAAGCGGATCGAGCTTGTGCATCAGTTTTTCGATGAAGGCGTCCCCGTGCTGAAGGAAAAACTCCGAAAAATTGGACTTGCGTTCCTGCAGGTTGCCACCGGGGAACAGTTCGGCTTTGAGCTCCAACGCGCGGTCCACCAGTTCCGACAAGTTCTTTTTCTCGGCCCGCAACAACTTTTTCTCCAGGTTGGCGAGGCCTTTAAGTTGGCGTACCTGTTGGGCACGAACGGCATTCAGGAAAGAGGGATGCGTCTTTTCGGCGATGTTGAGCATGTCGGAAAACTGTTTTTCCAGCGCCAGCCGTTGCGGTGTAAAATCCAGTTCTAGCACCGAGTGTTTCCTGGCCATCAATGCCGATAACATCTCATCCGGCAAAAACAACTCGGCCCATTCCAACCCGAGCGCCGCGCGTCTGCGGTCCTGCTTTTCGGAGGCGATCATGGCCGAATCGCGCAACATCAGGATCGGGAAGGGGATGCCGGCAGCGGCAAACATTTCCTTCAGTTGCAGCCAGTATGCGATCTCGCCGCCGCCGCCGACATACGCCAAATTCGGCAAGACCAACTCTTGATAAAGTGGGCGCAGGATCACGTTGGGGCTGAACCTTTCGGGGAAAGCGCTTAGCTCTTCCATTATTTGCCCGTGGGAGAACCGGATATGGGTATCAACCACCGCATAGCCATCATCCTGGCGGACAATGCGCTGCCGCAGGCCGTCCCTGATGTAGAAAAGGTTGATTTCACGTGCATGTACCTGCGCAGGATATCCAAGGTTTTCAGTGGTTTTTGTGACCAAATCAAAGGAAAAGCCTGTTTCCACTTCACGCGATGCGAATGGCGCAAAAACTTTCTTCAGCTCGCGGTCGTCACCATCGACGATGACCAGGCCATATGTGCCAAAGAGTTCGTTGGCCAGGAAACGTGTCGCATCGGCCAGATTGTCGTGTTTGAGGTAGGCCTCCGAAAAAAGCGAACGAATCCTCTCGGCATTTGTCCCCGGCCCGAGTGACTGCTCAAATTGCCTGAATACCGCGACGAGGCCATCGGTGTCCAACCTGCCCACCGGTCCGCCCGACGGATGGTCCCACGCAAATTTTTTATTCCTGAAGTTGAACGACGCGATCTCCTCAAAGTCGTGGTCCTCGGTCGCCATCCAATAAACGGGGACAAAATATTGCCCGGGATATTTGTCGGCCAGCCGTTGCGAGAGCAGGATCGTATCGATGATCTTCAGCAAGAAATACAGCGGGCCGGTAAAAAGGTTTAGCTGGTGGCCGGTGGTAACGGTGTAGGTATTCGGGTTTTCGAGGGCCGTAATATTGGCGATGGTAGCCAGCGAAGGCGAAAGATGCGCATAGTGCCTGCGAAGCGCCGCCGACAGTATCAGTCGGTTTTGGTCATCAAATGTTTTGAGTTCCATCTGCTTCCCAAAATTCTCAAGTTTCGGGAAATGCCCGTAGAAAGGTTGAAGGTCGTTTTTCTGCGAGAGGTAATCCAATATGATCGGGGAGAAAAAGCCGGTTTCGCCAAACGGGATCTTGATGGTGGGCATATCGCGGGGATTGGGTGTAAATTTAACTAAAATCATCCACAATCGCCGTTGCCCAATTATGTTCCCGATGCCCTACTTTTGCAAAAAGCCCGGCATGAACGTTTTCCTGGCGACACCGCCATTCACCCAGCTCAACACGCCTTACCCGGCCACCGCGTACCTCAAGGGGTTCCTGAATCTCAAGGGCATTTCAACCGCGCAGGCCGATCTGGGGCTGGAAGTGATCCTGGAAATGTTCAGTGCCGACGGACTTCGCCGCCTTTTTTCGGTTAAGCCTGATGCCGGGCAGTCGCAAAACGCGATGCGGATATTCAGCCTCAGGGAAGACTATATCCAAACGATCGATCCGGTCATCGCGTTCCTTCAAGGCAAAAATCCTACCCTCGCGCTGCAGATCTGCCGGGGCGATTTCCTTCCTCAGGCAGCGCGGTTTGACTCGACGACCGATCTGGAACATGCTTTTGGGACGATGGGCGACACCGACCGCGCCAAACATCTGGCAACACTATTCCTTGAAGACATCGCCGATTTCATCGTAGAGGCCGTTGACCCGCATTTTGGTTTCAGTCGATATGCCGAAAGGTTGGGGCGCTCGGCCAACTCTTTTGATGCACTGCATGCCGCCTTGCAATCGCCGGCTTCCTTTACCGACAACATCCTGTTCGAAGTATTGGCCGGACACTTTTCCAAAGCGGAATATGACCTGGTGCTGATCTCAGTCCCGTTTCCCGGGAATCTGTATTCTGCCTTCAGGATGGCCAAATGGTTGCGGGAGCACCATCCGCAGGCCAAAATCGCCATGGGTGGCGGATTTCCCAATACCGAACTGCGCTCGCTCTCGGACGCCCGCGTATTTGAGTACTTCGATTTCATCACGCTTGACGATGGCGAAACCCCTGTCGAGAACCTCATCGAGCATATTTCGGGCACGCGCCCCATCCAATCGCTTAAGCGCACCTTCGCCCTGATCGGCGGGCAGGTGGTGTACTGCAACGGTTCGCAACAGGCCGATTACCGGATGGCGGATGTCGGCACGCCCGATTATGAAGGGCTTGTGCTGGACCGCTATCTCTCGGTGATCGAGGTCGCCAATCCCATGCACCGGCTCTGGAGCGATGGGCGATGGAACAAGCTTACAATGGCACACGGCTGCTATTGGGGAAAGTGCACCTTCTGCGATATTTCGCTGGACTATATCAAGATTTATGAACCCGTCGCGGCCTGGACTTTATGCGACCGCATGGAAGAACTCATCGCCAAAACCGGCCAGAACGGCTTTCACTTTGTTGACGAAGCCGCCCCGCCAGCACTCATGCGGGAACTGGCATTGGAAATCCTGCGCCGCGGTTTGCAGGTCACCTGGTGGACCAACATCCGCTTTGAAA
>SXQR01000144.1 GCA_005792865.1 Flavobacterium sp.
CTTGAGTTTAAAGATCTGCGCGTCGTCAAAGGCCTTTTTGCGTTCGGGGGTGATGGTGGCATCATCTGCCCACATATCGTTGTAGAAGATGGCCGCCACTTCCTCGTTCCAGTCAAGTTGGTAAAGATATGCGGTCGTCTTCACCACGTATCCTTTTCCGGCCACGCCCACGCCTTCACCGGCAAGTGTGGTCACCGATGAGGCATTGGATACACCGGCATATTCGCCGATGGTCCCGATGGCATTGAGCCAACCCTTTGCTTTCTCCGCCACCTCGGCCTTATCCACGTATTTGTAGTCGCTGACAAGGAAGAACGTGTTCTTGATGAGTTCCTCGCCTGCATCGGCCAGCATGTCCAGACCGCGTTTGCTCGCCTTGGCGGTCGCGATGTCCAGTACCGACGCGTCGTAGCTGCCACGCTGCTTGATGAGCTCCATGTTGAATCCGCCTTTTGCCGAACGGTTGAACCACTTGGCCACCATCTCCTTGGCGATGTTGTCAAACTTGGCCTGCATGTCGCGCATTTCCGGGATGTCCATGGGTGCCGCGCCTGTTCCCAGGTTTGACATCATGGAAGAAAAGGCGGCCTTGTCGTCCATGTTCACCAGGCTGGCGTCGTAGATACGCACGGGAAGGTTGTGGTCGTCAAATTTATCCGGGACCGGGCTGTCCTGGAAATTCTTCTTGATGACCTCGGCATAGGGAAGTCCAGGTTTGTCGATCATGGCCGTGTAAATCGAGCTGCGGCGGTACTTGGTTTCAACAGGCGCGGCCGATTGTTGCGCGAACGCTTGAACCACGCTGAATGCAGCGAGGCAAATAAGTGAAAGTTGCTTCATAGATAGATTGGTTTGCAGGAATTAAAAGAATGCGCCCACCGAAAGCAGGATGACCGAGTTGGTGTACTTCACCGAACTGGCCGATGGTCCGTCATTGATATTGGTGAGGCCGAGGTTGTAACGGGCCTGGAAGAAGATGCCGTTGTTGAGCTCGTACCCAAGTCCGCCCACGAGCCCGAAATCGATTGCCTTTTGGTCCTCGATGTCGTCATTGGTGTCATTGGTCTTGTTCTTGGCCGAAAGTAAGAGGCCGATTTGGGGTCCTACTTCCACGCTGAGGTTTTTGGTCGCGTAGTATTTCGCGATCAGGGGCAGGTTGATGTAGTTGAATTTCTCGCGGCTGAACCCGTCCGGGTCCTGGTTGGAGAATCCCTGGCCTGAGTAGTAAAGTTCCGGTTGGAACGACCATTTGTCCGAGACGATGAACTCGGTGGCGATACCCAGGTGGATACTGGTACGGATCGCGTTGTCTTCAATATCGTCGCTCATGAAGTTTGAGATGTTCAAACCTCCCTTGACGCCGATCTTAATCCCTTCCTCACGTTTGTCTTTTTGCGCGTTGGCCTGAAGGGAAAGGCACAATGCAGCGAGGAATAAAATTCTTTTCATCTGATTATTAGGTTCTTAAAAAAAAGTTAACGGCGCAAATATACTTAAATATTTTAATCGTAAAAGGATTATTAAAATCCCGATAAGTGGGTATTCTTCACCTTTCGATTAACGGTAAAATTTTTACGATGAACGCAGCGAAATTCTTCTCTTAATTTAGTTCGGGCAATACGGATAAGTTCGTATTTACCGATAATCCAATTGTATCGCGATTGCCGCACGAGGGATGGAAGCGGCAGCTTTTGCCCTGGAGACCTCAAAGGTCTTTGAGACCTTTGAGGTCTGGCAAAACTATAGCGGACAGCCCGGCGCTTCGCGCGTGCCATAAAAAAACCCGCTTCGAAAGAGGCGGGTTTGATATTAATCGCGTTTGGGAAATCATCCAAGTGCTACGCGCTTAAATCCGGTCACGGTAAGGTTACCTTCAACCGACTTCACGTAAGAAGCCACGTTCATTGAAGAATCCTTGATGTAATCCTGGTTCACGAGCGTGTTGTCCTTGAAGAAACGCTGGAGTTTTCCTTTTGCGATGTTGTCCAGCATGGCCTCGGGCTTGCCTTCCTGGCGAAGCTGGTCCTTGGCGATCTCGATTTCCTTCTCGATGGTGTTGGCGTCAACGCCGGTTTCGTCAAGCGCGATCGGCGACATGGCCGCAGCTTGCATCGCGACGTTCTTGGCCGCCTCTTCGGCGCCCGGTACGTTGGCCGAAAGCGCCACGAGAACGGCAATCTTGCCCGAGTGCACGTATGACCCGATGAAAGCACCCGAAAGTTTCTCGAAAGAGGCAACCTCGATCTTCTCACCGATGACGCCGGTCTGCTCGATGAGTTTTTCCGATACGCTGATCCCGTTGAAATCGGCGGCAAGGAATTCCTCTTTGGAGTTGTAGTTCAGGGCCAGGTTGGCAAGGTCATTTGCCAGTTTCACGAAGCCTTCGTTCTTTCCTACGAAATCGGTCTCGCAGTTCAGGGTCATCGCAACGCCTTCGGTCTTGTCGGCATTTACGACGGCAACGGCTGCGCCTTCTGTCGATTCACGGTCTGAACGGTTTGCGGCAACTTTTTGCCCTTTCTTGCGCAGGATCTCGATCGCTTTTTCAAAATCGCCGTCGGCCTCGACAAGCGCTTTTTTGCAATCCATCATTCCGGCACCGGTAACGGTCCTTAATTTATTTACGTCTGCAGCTGTGATAGTAGCCATATAACTGATAAGGTTTTAATGTTTGAAATTTTAAAATCCCACCTTTTTGGGGCGGGATTTTGTTGGGATTTACTCTTCGGTCTTTTCTTCGGCCTCAGGAGCGGCAGCCTCGACGGCTACGGCTTCAGGAGCGGCCTCGGCCACCGGGGCGGTCTCTTCGGCATCAGCCTCGGGAGCCATCTCCTCAGCAGTCGCATCGGAATTCCTGTTTTGCAGGCCTTCGATCACGGCAGCGGTAACCAGTGAAAGGATCTTGTCAATTGACTTTGAAGCATCATCGTTTGATGGGATCACGTAATCAACCTCACGAGGGTCGGAATTCGTGTCCACCATGGCGAAAACTGGAATGTTTAATTTTTGTGCTTCTTTGATTGCGATGTGCTCAGCCTTGATGTCCACTACGAACAGTGCGGCGGGAAGCCTTGACATGTCGGCAATTGAGCCCAGGTTTTTCTCAAGTTTTGCGCGGAGGCGGTCAACCTGGAGACGCTCTTTCTTTGACAGGGTCGCGAAAGTTCCGTCTTTCTTCATCTTGTCGATCATCGACATCTTCTTAACAGCCTTACGGATGGTCACGAAGTTTGTCAGCATACCACCTGGCCACCTTTCGGTGATGTAAGGCATGTTTGCTGCTGCAGCCTTCTCGGCCACGATGTCTTTTGCCTGCTTCTTGGTAGCGACAAAAAGGACTTTACGTCCTGATGCGGCGATTTTCTTCAGGGCCTCGTTGGCCTCTTCAATCTTCGCTGCGGTTTTGTAAAGATTGATAATATGGATGCCGTTGCGCTCCATATAAATGTAGGGCGCCATGTTTGGGTCCCATTTGCGGGTCATGTGTCCGAAGTGCACTCCGGCGTCCATCAATTCTTTTACATCTACTTTGTTTGCCATTTTGATTTTGTTTACGTTCCGTGATTAGCAATGTTCCCTTTGGCTGTCGGCTTTTCGCCTATTGGCACTTTATCAAGGCTTCATTTGGATGCTAAACCGTAGAAATTATAAATTATAAATTA
>SXQR01000010.1 GCA_005792865.1 Flavobacterium sp.
CATCCTTTACACCTCGGGATCGACGGGCAAACCCAAGGGCATGCTGCACACCTGCGGCGGTTACATGGTCTATACCGGCTACACCTTTGCCAATATCTTTGACCACCGCGAAGAAGACATTTTCTGGTGTACGGCCGATATTGGCTGGATCACGGGGCATTCCTATATCCTTTATGGCCCGCTTTTGAACGGCGCTACAACCGTCCTTTTTGAAGGCATCCCCACCTATCCGGACCACGGCCGTGTTTTGGAGACCATAGACCGCCACGGCGTCACGCAATTTTACACGGCGCCCACTGCCATCAGATCGCTGGCAAGGGAATCCACCGATTGGGTCGCCAAACACGATTTATCCTCGCTCAGGATCATAGGGTCGGTAGGCGAACCCATCAACGAGGAAGCCTGGCACTGGTACAACGACCATGTGGGCCGTCGCCGTTGCCCGATCGTGGATACCTGGTGGCAGACGGAGACAGGCGGCGTGATGATTTCGCCGATTCCTTTCGTGACGCCAACAAAACCTACGTTTGCGACGTTGCCACTACCCGGCGTCCAGCCCGTTTTGCTGGACGATTCGGGTGCGGAAATCCACGGAAACGCCGTCGCGGGCAAACTCTGCATCAAATTTCCATGGCCCGGCATCGCACGTACCATCTGGGGCGACCACAACCGATATCGCGAAACCTATTTTTCGGCCTATCCGGGACTGTACTTCACGGGAGACGGCGCCCTGCGTGATGAAACTGGTTATTACCGCATCACGGGCCGTGTGGACGATGTGATCATCGTATCGGGGCATAACCTGGGAACGGCGCCCATCGAGGACGCGATCAACGAGCATCCCGCCGTGGCCGAATCCGCCATCGTGGGATTTCCGCATGATGTCAAGGGGAACGCGCTTTACGGCTTCATCATTCTCAAGGAGACAGGCGAGGGCCGGGACCGCCACAACCTGCGCAACGAGATCAACCAGCACATTTCCGAACACATCGGGCCCATCGCCAAGCTGGACAAGATGCAATTCGTGACGGGTCTTCCAAAGACGCGTTCGGGAAAAATCATGCGCCGGATCCTCCGGAAGATCGCCGAGGGCGAATCCGACGGTTTTGGCGACACGAGCACGCTGCTCGACCCCGAGGTGGTGAGTGAAATCCTGCGCGACCGCGTGTGATGGAAAATTTTGATGTCATCGTCATTGGAGGCGGCCCGGCGGGACTTTCGGCCGGGATCGGGCTTGCGCGCGCGGGCCATCGGGTCACGGTCATCGAAAAGCACGGATATCCGCGGCATAAGGTCTGCGGCGAATACCTTTCAAGGGAGATCCTCCCTTTTTTGGAAACACTTGGCATTTGGTTGCCGCCGGCGCGCTTTCCCGCAATTTCAAAACTGAATGTCAGCACGCCCGACGGCCGGATGGCGCAGGCGCATCTGCCCTTGGGCGGAATCGGGATCAGCCGCTTTGAACTGGACAATCTGCTATACCATGCCGCGCTGGATGCGGGCTGTCATTTCATTTTTGAAGAAGTTTTGCAGGTGGGCCTCGCAGATGGACAATTCCGCATCGGTACAAGGAATGGAAATTGTTATACCGCAAGGCTCGCCATTGGCGCGTACGGCCGCAAGAGCGTCGTCGATCACGGCCTGAAGCGGGATTTTGCCGGGAGCGGGCCCAAATGGCTCGGGGTGAAGGCACATTACAGGATCGATATTGAACCGGACCGGGTAGGCCTTTACCTGTTTCCCGGCGGTTACTGCGGGGTATCGATGGTGGAAGGGGGCCTGGTCAACGTCTGTTACCTTGCCTCGGTCAAAAGCTTTGCACCGTTCAGGAATCCCGAGGCATTCACCCGGGAAGCGCTGGCCAAAAACACTGCGCTGGGTCAATTGCTTTCAGGCGCACAGATGGATTTTGAAAGGCCCCTGGTCATTTCGGACATCTCGTTTGCCAAAAAATCGCGCGTGGAAAATAACGTATTAATGTTGGGCGATGCGGCCCAAATGATCCACCCCCTGACGGGCAACGGCATGGCGATGGCGATCGGCTCGGCCGAGATTGCGGTCCCGCTGGCCGACGGTTTTCTGCGCGGCACAATACCGCTGGGGGAATTTCATGCCCGTTATGACAGGGATTGGAAACAAAGGTTTGGCAGCCGCGTGGCATTTGGCCGCCTTTTGGGCCAGATCATGCTCAACCGAAGCTGGTCACGGTTTGGAATGCGGTTCCTGCAATGGTTCCCGGGCATCCTGCCAAAACTGGTGTCCATGACCCACGGCCATCCCAAACCCGATTTCTCGCGCCGCAGCGATCTTCCCGAGATCATGGACGATTTTGCGCTCAAAGGCGCCGAATTGCGGGACGCACTCAATAAAATTGCCCGAATCAATCAGTTTTTGGGCGGAAACCGCGTAACTTTACAAGGAGTGTCGGCGTTGCTGGGCTCATGCAAGGGGCCGGTCCACATTGTGGATTACGGCTGTGGGAACGGGGACATGTTGCGTCAATTGGCGCGCTGGGGGAGGCAAAGGCGACTTCAACTGCAACTGACGGGAATCGATGCGAATGCCTTTACGATCGGGGTCGCGAACCAACAATCGGAACAATATCCCGAGATCGTGTACCGCTGTGCCGATTTCCTTAAGTCCGATCACCGCGAGGATTGTGACATCGCGCTCTTTACCCTGACGCTGCACCATTTTCAAGACCCTGCGCTCCTGGAACTGCTGGAAAGGATGAAAGCAACGGCCCGGCTTGGCATCGTGGTGAACGATTTGCACCGAAGTCCCGTCGCATACCGGCTTTTCAAAACGATCTGTGCGGTTTTCGGGCTCAACCGGATGTCCAGGGAAGACGGCCTCGTATCGATCCTGCGCGGTTTTACCGGGAACGACCTCGCCCGATATTGCAAAATTTTGAAAATTGAACCAAATATCCGGTGGAAATGGGCATTCCGTTACCGCTGGATCATCAAGAACACATGAGCATCCGCATCAAGACCGTCGCAACCGCAACACCGCCCCATAGCCGCACGACTCCTGCAATCCTGCCTTTGGTTGACGCTTGGATGCATGGCCGGGAGGAAAGGGAAATCGCAAAGGCCAAAAAGATATTCGAGGGTGCGGGGGTTCAGCGGCGCTTTTCCATCATGGATCCACAAGCGGTCTTTACGGCGGGATCTTTTGGTGAAAAAAACGATCTGTACACGGTCGCGGTGACCGACCTTTCCGAAAAAGTCCTTTCCAACGCGCTTTCACAGGCCAACTGGAAACCATCCGACCTTGATTACATCATCACCGTGAGTTGCACGGGCTTCATGATCCCCTCGGTCGATGCGACACTCATCAACCACCTTGGACTTCGCGGAGACGTCATCCGGCTTCCCGTGACCGAGATGGGCTGTGCGGGCGGCGTGTCCGGATTGATCTATGCAGCTGATTTCCTTCGGCATAACCCCGGAAAAAAAGCGGCCGTCATTGCCGCGGAAGCACCGACCGCAACTTTCCAACTGGACGATTTTTCAATGGCTAATATCGTCAGTGCCGCACTTTTTGGCGACGGGGCCGCGTGCGTGCTGCTTTCATCGGACGAAAGTGAAACAGGGCCGGAGATCATCGACCGCAACATGTACCACTTTTTTGACAGCGAACACATGATGGGTTTCCACCTGACCGACGGCGGATTGAAAATGGTCCTCGATGTCGAGGTACCCGATAAGATCGAGACGCACCTGGCGGCCATCATCGACCCGTTCCTCGCGGGAAATGGCTTGGATCAGGCAGATGTTTCACTGGTTTTCCATCCCGGCGGCCGCAAGATCATCATGGCGGCACAGGATTTTTTTGGCGATGCCGATGCGCTTGACGACACGCGGGCGGTCCTGCGCGATTTTGGCAATATGTCCAGCGCTACGGTCCTTTTCGTTCTGGCGCGCATGATGGAAAGGCCAACCCGGGAGTACGGGCTGATGTTGAGTTTCGGACCGGGTTTTTCGGCACAGACAATATTGTTGAAATGGTAGCCGCATTCCAAGATAAGAACTATTGGGCCCTTATACTCGGCGGAAG
>SXQR01000011.1 GCA_005792865.1 Flavobacterium sp.
CATTTCCAATCTCCACATTAAGGGAACGTTTCATCTTGACCGCGGCTATTACTATTTCAGGAACATCGATAACCGAATCTTACTGGGAGGAGGCCGCAATCTTGATTTTGAGGGGGAAAAAACGTCAACATTTGGGGTTTCAGAAAAAATCCAGTCAAGGCTTGACTATTTGTTAAAAAATGTACTTTTACCCGGAATGGACGTGAAAGTTGCGCATAGATGGAGCGGGATTATGGGATTGGGCAGCCATAAAGACCCAATAATCCGGCAACTTTCGGAAATCGTTTACTGTGGGGTGCGGCTCGGCGGAATGGGCGTAGCCATCGGCACCCTCGTAGGAAATCAAACCGCTGACCTTATTTAGCATATGAAGAAAAACTTTACCCTTGTTTTGTTGATCGGGCTTTTATTGGGATCGTTTGCCAGCGCATCAGCCGTAGACATGCCCTTTAACCTCACCAAAACTTTCGACGGCCAAATAAAGGTTCAGGCATATCCCACTTATTCTTGGGATGTGGAATATGGCAATCCGTGGAATATACCCGGAAGCGGAACGCTGATCACGCACATTTTTGGCCAGAACAAGTTTCTCCCGCTCAATGTGTGGGCGCCGTATTGGTTCCGCATCCGTTACCGCGACAGTTTTGGCAGTCCGGGAGCGTGGTCGCAAATCGAGAACTATACCCCGTGCACGACCGAGATCGCCGCAGGGCACCAATACAATTTTGACGCCTGGAACGGGAACGATTGCTGGAACGGGGTGAAATTCGGGCAGTTGCCCTACAGTAGTTCAAGTAGTCTGAGCATGGCCATCGATTCTGAAATCTACCATGGAACCAGCGGGGCATCGGCGAGGCTATCCTCCACCACACCTGGCGGAAATACGCATTTCAATGCGTTGGTGTCGCCGAAGGTCTCGGATCTGTCCACCGATAAAAAAATCACTTTTTGGATCTACAATTATTACGGAACTTACGGCGGTGGGCTCAAGGTCGGCACCATGTCCGACCCATACAACGCATCCACTTTCCAGTCGCTGGCCACCATTCCCGTTAACTCCGGGGGCGGATGGCAACAAAAAACCGTCTTCCTCAACAATTACAATGGCGTCGATGAGTACATCGTTTTCAAGTTCACCGAGGAATGGCAGGGCACCGAGCATATTTACATTGACGACATCAGCTACGAGCAAAATGTCAATTGCTTTGACGTGACGGGAATTTCAGCCAGCAACATCGGCGAACAATCGGCACAGATCAATTTTACTGCTCCCGGCCAATCCACTTGGGAGCTCAGTGTCAAGAACATGACCTTGGGCATGACCGATATTTACACGATAGACCAATATCCGTATCAGCTTACCAATTTGGTGGGGAACACCCCATATGAGATCAAGATCCGGGCCTCGTGCGGAAACAATCTCTTTTCCAACTGGTCGCCGCCAATGACCTTCACGACGGTGTGCCAGCAGTACGGCGCGGGATATTTTACGTCTTTCGGATCGGTGACACAGGTCGATCCGTGCTGGACCAAGACGCTAACGGGCAACATGACCGTCGCGTCGCTGGCCAATGTGAGCAACGGTTTTACGCCGGTGATCCTGCCCAAGTCCGGGCTGAGGATGATCGAGTTCAAGAACAGCACCCCTATTGTGACCAACACGGGCATCCTGGCCACGCCCTACCTGAGCGATCTCAATAACCAAAAGCGCGTTCGATTCAATCTGATTGCCCGGTCCACGTATATTTACATGAACCAGTCGCCGCTGATTGTCGGTACGATGTCAGATCCATCCGATCCCGCGACATTTGTCCCCATTGAAAGCATTGACCCGCTCGCTATGGCGGAATACGTGAACATGAATACGCCTGTCTATTGGAAGGAACATACCGTGTCCTTTGCCGGATACGACAATGCGCTCGGCCACCATTATATTGCCCTCAAGCACGGCAATGCAGCCAACAACAATATTTTCTACATCGATGATTTTACCTATGAGCAGACCCCTGCTTGCCAGGAGCCTCTCTATCCCGAGATGGTAAGTTCCACGCACGATTCGGCAATTGTTGGCTGGGAGGACGCCTTGGTATCATCCTACAGCGAATGGCAGATCGAATACGGATTATCGGGATTTGCACCGGGTTCGGGGACCGTTGTGACTGTAAATGCGAATCCGGCGACCCTAACGGGCGTGCCGTTGGACGACATGCAATACGAATTCTACGTTCGCGGCAAATGCGGCGGGGTCTATAGCAATTGGTCAGATGTGGGCCGCTTCAGAACCCGATGCACTGGGGTTACGGTAGGGTACGAGGAAGGGTTTGAGAATGACCCGATCGACGGATTCAACTCCTGCTGGACGCGACTGACACCCATTATCCGCCAACTATCTTTCCAGCCGTGGGCCTTTATCGCATCGGTTTCGACTGCAACGCCGGGGCAACTGGCACATACCGGGACCCGCTCCGTCCGGTTCAAGGTGGCCGAGACCACGGGATACCTTACATTTTTTGAAAAAACGATACTCGTGACGCCGAAGCTTCTGGATTTTAACAACCAGAAAAAAGTCGCTTTTTGGATGTATTGCCCTGAAAGCGCCTACAGTGAACCAGAGGAAATCATTGTAGGGACGCTGTCCGATCCCACCGATCATACAACCTTCACTCCTTACCATTCCATCACCAACGCTTCGCAGAATTTGGACCAGTGGGTGCGGTATGAAATAGATTTTGCAGGTTATTCGGGTACCGATATGCACGTGGGCATCCGCCATGCAGTGGAAAACGACGGGCACCAGGTCTTCATCGATGACTTCGAGTATATCCAGGTAGAATGCCCGCGTCCCACGCATTTGCAGGCGGCGCAATCGGGAACTTCAAGCGTCTCCCTATCCTGGAACAACAACGCCCCCACGGTATCGGGATTTGAGGTCGAGTATGGCCCGATAGGTTTCGCCGCCGGTACCGGTACGTTGGTCGCGGTCAACTCAAACCCGCATGAATTGGGTTCGCTGAACCTTTTTGCCAAGTATGAGTTCAGGGTGCGCAACCAGTGCGGCGCATCGGGCTGGAGCGATTGGAGCGACCGGCATCCGTTCAAGGTAACCTGCTCGGTGTCGGCACCTTTTTCTGAATATTTCGAGCAATATGACGCGTCGCAAAGCAACTCGCAAAACGGCATCCCCAATTTTTGCTGGACCATGCCCAACCATTTTAGCGCCGGCCTCACGCAACTTTGCGTGGAAACCGTCAACTCGTGCTCAAACGTCGGACTGTTGCTCGAACTAATTACCGGTCAAACGGAGCCCGGCATCCTGATTTCGCCCTACCTGTCGGACTTTGACAACACCAAGCGCGTCAAGTTTTGGGCGACCAATTACTTCAATGCCGAGATTCCGGCCGAGATCACCGTCGGTACCATGTCCAATCCGCTTGACCGAAGCACCTTTGTGCCTTATGAAACGGTTTCCCTGGAAGGTGCGCCCGCCAATGGACGTGAATTCGTGGTGGACTTTTCCAATTATACAGGGAACGCCAGACACATTGCCTTTGAGCATATTGAAAGCGACCAGATCATTTACACCTACTTGGACAATATCCATTACCAGACAATACCCGTTTGCTCTGAGCCCATTAATGTAATGATCGATCATTTTTCAGAAAATTCCGCGGCAATTTCATGGCAGGCACAAGACGGGGCGACCGCCTACAAGATTGAGTACGGGTCATCGGGTTTTGCAATCGGCTCCGGGACGGTTCTCCAAGTCAGCGGAACTTCGGCCGTGCTGCAAAATCTTTCCCCTCAGACGCAGTATGATTATTATATTCAATCCATCTGCGATGCGCCGAGCCTCAACATTGGGCCTTATTCGTTCAAAACGACCTGCACGGCCACGTCGGTGCCATGGATGGAGACCTTTGCATCCCTGCCGGCCTACGGCGCTGCGCTGCTTCCGGATTGCTTTAAATCCACGGTCAACATCGTCTCAATGCAGGCATCTGTTTCTACGCCTCAATGGTACGATTACGACAACGTCATGTCCGGCTATGACGATACTTATTACCTCAAGCTCAACGAAGGTTTCAGTTCACATATCGTTACCCCTGTTTTCAATTTGCAGGCGGGAACAAGTTACCGCTTCCGGATCATGGCGAGGAAAGCATATGAATATGCCTCTTTCGTAATTAAAGGCTGGGTTGGTCGCGGAAACATATTTTCGATGATGGGTACCAGCCTGTGGGCCCAGGGCACGATCCATGAATTTAGCGGCTACAGCCCCGTCGATTACACCTACACACCCATGGTATCCGCTACCCACGGATTTTACTTCTCGCCACAGGCTTCCGGCGGGCTTAACGCCATCTTGGATCGTTTTTCTCTTGAGGAGGCTTACACCGAACTGGTTTCCGGCTCAAACGAACAGTTTGGTTTCGAATCCGGTCCGTCGGCCAAGATCCTCCTGGAGCAAACCAACGGTAACCAGATCCTGGTGGCGCAGGAAACTCCTGCCAACAAAGCGGTCAAAATGGTGGGCAATGCCAATTCGGTCAACTGGGTCAGCGATACCAATTGGGAAAACTCTGAAAATTTCACAACCAAGGCCAATTTCAAGTTCGTATCTCAGGTATCGCAGCCGCTTTACCTGCTGTTTGATCTTAAGCAAACCTTTGGCGAGGCGCCGGCTCATTCCAGGTTCAGGGTGATGGTGAACGGCGTCCAGGTGGGCGACGAAATCCTTGCTTCGTCGCAATCGGCATTAACGGCGGTGGAACGCGACCTTTCCAATTTTACCGGCTCGGACCTCAGGATTTCGCTGCAGCATGTGGGCCGATCGGCGGACGATGTTGCCTGGCTGGACAACATCCGGTTTTCAGACACTCAGCTCGGCAACCCGGACAATCATTTTGCCGAACTCAGCGTATATCCCAACCCCAGCCGCTCAAAGATCCAGATCCGCAACGGCGCTTCAATTGACGAGGTCACTATTTTTTCAACCACCGGTCAGGAATTGCTGAAGCTTCAGGTGAACAGTCGCGATACTGCTGTTGATATGGCCTCATTCGCCGCCGGGCTGTACTTTGTTAATGTCAGCTCAAACGGTTATTCAAAGACGGTCAGGATAATCAAACATTAAATTCTCTCCCGTGAATCGCTTCTGGTCGATATTATGGAATTTGACGCTGTGGTTTTTCGCTACCACCCTTTTCCTGGTCATGGTATTCAAATTCGTTCCGGTGTTCGCGACCCCGCTCATGGCAGCACGCGCCGTTGAAAACATCACCAAAGACAAACCCTTGGAATTCAGCCACGATTGGGTTTCAATCGATGACATTTCGCCCAACATGCAAAAGGCCGTCATCGCAGCCGAGGATTCCAACTTCATGACCCACAATGGGTTTGATTTCGAGGCGATGAAAAAAGCGCTGGACAACAACAGCAAGGGCCGCCGCATCAAGGGCGGGAGCACGATCTCGCAGCAGACAGCCAAAAATGTGTTCCTTTGGCAGGGCCGATCCTATATCCGCAAGGGTCTCGAGGCGTACTTCACGGTGCTGATCGAGGCGATCTGGGGCAAGGAGCGCATCATGGAGGTCTATTTGAACAGCATCGAGATGGGCAATAACGTTTATGGAGTTGAAGCGGCCGCGCATCACTACTTCCTCAAAACAGCATCCACCCTAAGCAAACGCGAGGCGGCGGCGATTGCGGCAATCCTACCTAATCCAAGAAAATACAAAGCAACCAATTCATCGTCATACATCAGTCGCAGGAAGGATCGCATCGTGCGCCACATGCGGCATGTAGGCGAACTAAATTATTAAATTATGAGAGCACACGAAATTGATTATCAGATTTTCGGCGAGGAAATGCAATACGTTGAGATCGAACTTGACCCGCAGGAAATTGTCGTCGCAGAGGCCGGAAGCTTCATGATGATGGACAACGGCATCCGCATGCAGACCATCTTTGGCGACGGTTCGCAGCAGGACACGGGGATATTTGGAAAACTGCTGTCGGCCGGCAAGCGCATGCTCACGGGCGAAAGCCTGTTCATGACCGCGTACCTCAATGAGAACGCGGGCAAGGGCAAGGTGTGTTTCGCATCGCCGTACCCCGGAAAGATCGTTCCGGTGGACCTGCAGCAGTACGGCGGGAAATTCATTTGCCAGAAAGATTCGTTCCTGTGCGCGGCAAAAGGTGTGCAGGTGGGCATTGAATTCTCCCGCAAGCTGGGCCGTGGGCTCTTTGGCGGCGAGGGCTTCATCATGCAGAAACTCGAAGGCGATGGCATGGCGTTCGTCCATTCGGGCGGGACCTTGGCCAGGCGCGAACTTCGTGCGGGCGAAGTGCTCAAGGTCGATACGGGCTGCATCGTTGGGTTTTCGCACACGGTGGATTATGACATCGAATTCATCGGCGGGATCCGCAATTCGATCTTTGGCGGCGAAGGCCTGTTCTACGCGACCTTGCGAGGCCCGGGCATCGTGTACGTACAATCGTTGCCGTTTAGCCGCCTCGCCGACCGCATCATCGCTTCGGCGCCAAAATCGGGCGGAAGCGGCCGCGACGAAGGAAGCCTCCTGGGCGGTCTCGGGCGGATGATCGATGGCGACAACCGGTTCTAGTTGGGCGTGCCGGCGCATGTGCAATGAGCAAATCATCGGGAGTTAGCGCGCCGTCGCGCTGTCCGCTCTATCTTTTCCTCGTTCCTCGGAAAAGGATGCCGCTGCCATCGCTCACGCGTATAAATTATAAATTATAAATTATAAATTATAAATTATATATGAAGCGCGGCCACTGGCCGCGCTTTTTCTATAATTCCACATTCAAGCTCAGGATGATATTGCGGCCCATGTCGGGAACCTGATCGACCCTAAGCCGCGAAAGATGCGAGACGTAGCGCCGATCCAGCAGGTTTTTCCCGTGAACGGCGATATCTAGTTTCTGCTTTCCAAAATAGATCGACCCACCGATGCCCAAATGCAACAGGGCATATTCGGGGGTTTCACATTCAAATTCCCCGGGGCGGTCCTGTGCCCGGAAGTATTGCACCGTCAGCCTTGCAAATCCGTCCTTCACCTTCCCAAAATCAAATTCGCTTCGCACGGTGTTGGACCATGAATTTGCCGGCATCAACGGCAGGGGGGAACCGTCGCGGCGCTTTCCGGTAACGCTTTCAAAACTGCTTTCAAAATGCAGCCAGTCAAACGGATGCGGGTGGAAGTGTACGCCCGCTTCGCCACCATAAAGCGCAGCATCCGATTGCGTATATCTGTACACCGGATTTTCATCGATGATTTCCCCTGTGGGCGCGATGTAGATGTAGCGGTCGATGTGGTTGTAAAAGCCATTTACAAAAAACTCGAAATGCCCTGATTTGACTTCCAGGTTCAAATCGGCCTGGATGTTCTGTTCCGTCCGCAAATCCGCATTCCCGATCTCAAAGCGATTGCTGCCCTCGTGCTCGCCGTTGGATGTGAGTTCGGCAAGGTTTGGCGCGCGGAAACCGCTCGCAAGGTTGAGCCTGGTCGTGACATTTGCGGTCCAGTTGGTGCGCAAGCCCGCCGAGGCGTTGAAACTCGAGAAGTCTTCATCGACCGGTGCGAAATAGCCCTCTTCACCGGCGCTACCCATTTCATTCGTCTCGATCGAGCGGAAGTCATACCGAAGCCCGGCCTGCAGGGTGTGTTTTTTCAGGTCGAGGTTGGCCGTGGCAAACAATCCTGCATCGCGAACCGTGGCATCGGGGATCAGGATTTCCGGTGCGCGGTTGGCATTGGTCTGGAACATCCCCTGTACACCGGCAATGATCGCGAGATCGCCTGGTTTGGGGAAATGGAAGCGCACATCATAGTTTGCCGTAGAGAGTTTCATCCGCAACGCCGGATCGTTTGAATCTTCAAATTCCTTTCGGTCATTGAATACGTACCCGATATTGGCCTCAAGCGAAGATGTTCCCAGGAATATGCGGTTTTGCAAACTTAAAATATGCGAATCGACTTCCTGCCGGGGGAAACCGGGAGAGCGGGAGGTATCGTCACCGCCGTATTCACCTTCGGGCAAACCGGTTGAAAGGCTATTGAAATTATACCTGAGTACACTTGAAATGTTCCGGTCGGCATAACCAACGGCGGCCTTGGCATCCGCTTCCGAAAATCGGGTGTTGGCGCCACGGCCATCCGGTATTTTGTAATCGGCATGGCTCGCATAACCACCCCGAACCAGGAATTTCCACTTTTCCCACGAAGTCTTTGCGCCCGCCGTCGTGACCGATCCGAGTGTATTGGACAGGAATTTCTGGCCGATATTGAACGATGAAGTGCCAGCTTCTGCAAAGCGTTCGGGATTGAAGTACAGCACGCCGCCCAACGCATCGGAACCGTATAGCAGCGATGCCGGGCCCTTGATCACCTCTACGCTTTCCATCCCGGATTCATTGAGGCCCAGGCCGTGTTCTTCGCCAAATTGCTGGTTCTCCAGCCGTACGCCCTGCGTATAGACGAGCACGCGGTTGCCGCTGAGCCCGCGGATTACCGGCTTGCCGATGGACGCGCCCGTGGAAACCTGCGAAACCCCGGGAATGGTTGAAACCCCGTCGGCCAGGGTCGTGATGCCCTGTTGCTGCAGCGATTTCAGGGTGGCATGCTC
>SXQR01000145.1 GCA_005792865.1 Flavobacterium sp.
ATCCACCGCCGGTTCGCAATGGACCAACAAATGGAACCTCGACGCGCCCGCCGAACAATGGTACGGCGTGAAGATCGAGAATGATAAAGTCGTGTCGTTGGATCTTTCCAACAATAACCTACAGGGGCCGTTGCCTTCCGAAATCGGGAACCTGACCTCCCTTGCGCACTTGAACCTTTTCCGCAACGGGCTCAATGGCCAGATTCCTTCAAGCCTCGCCAACCTAAAGTCGCTCAAGTCGCTCAACCTTTCGTTCAACAAACTCACCGGGAAGATCCCGGCCGCGATCGGCGGAATGGCTTCACTGCAATCCCTCGAACTTTACATGAACAGGCTTTCCGGACAAATTCCGGCCGAAATTGGAAAATTATCCCAGTTGCAAACGCTTTCCCTGTTCAACAACGAACTTGAGGGCGAGCTCCCGCAATCTCTTTATGAACTTAAAGGCCTGAAAGTACTTTTGCTGAGCAGCAACAAGCTGACCGGCAAACTTTCAATGGATGTGGCCAACCTGACTTCACTGGAAAACCTCAGCCTGTTTGAAAATAACATGGACGGCCAGGTTCCCTTTGACCTTGAAAAACTTCGGAACCTGAAGGAGATGAACATTTCCTATAACAAATTCAACGGTTTGGTATCACGCCACCTTGCCCAGCTTGACATGCTCAATATGACCATGATCAATGACAAGGGCGTGGCCACGACGCTGAAGGTGGACATGAACCGCAATTCGGCGCTTGCTGCAGACGAGTAAGTTTTTTTCATATAGTTTGTAAGGTCCCCGCTCTCCCAGGCGGGGATTTTTTTTTGCTTTTGCCTATCGTGGTTGGGTGTTTCATTATTAGCCCATTTTCCGATTACTGCCCATTAGCTGCTTGCATTTCCGGGCGTGCAGGACAACGGCCGACAATTTGTGATTTGGCTAACAACTGTTTTGGCGGGTATGTGCTATCTTTAAGTAAAACCAATCTTATGATCCAGCAAATGACCGATTTGCCCGCGAATATGGCGGGTTTCCGCTCCTCCGGGAAAGTGACCAAGGAGGATTTTGATTTCGTGATTGACCGCGTCAGGGAAAAGGTCGAATCCAGTGGCGAGCTTAATTACATGCTCGTGCTCGACAACGATCCATCAGATTTTACCGCCGGCGCGTGGCTCAACGATGCGTGGCTTGGGGTGAAAAACCTCCTGAAATGGAACAGGGCCGCGATCGTGACCGACCTGGAAAGCGTGATCGCTTTTACCGATGCCTTCAGCAAGGTCATGCCGGGAGAGTTTCGCGGCTACAGGAAATCTGAATTGCAAAAGGCCATCGACTGGGTATCCGGAGTAACCAATTAATGAACGATATGGGAGAAGTAAAGCACCTTGGAAGCCACACCGAAGCCGTGGCCAAATTGAAAGAACTTGCCGAAGATGTGGGAATCTGCATGTTTTGCACCGATCTGTCGCACCTGCCGATCTCGGCCCGGCCGATGAGCCTGCGCGAAGTGGATGAAGACGGAAACCTGTGGTTCATCAGCGGCGCGAGCACGCACAAGAACATGGATATCGAGACCGACAACCGCGTGCAGTTGTTTTTTTCAAAGATGTCTGACAATCATTATCTGTCAGTTTACGGAACAGCCTCGATTTACCGCGACCGGGAAAAGATCGACGACATATGGACGCCGATCGCCAAGGCCTGGTTCGAGGAAGGTAAGGACGATCCCGAGGTTACGGTGATCAAAGTGGCGCCCACCGACGGTTACTATTGGGACACCAAGGACGGAAAGGCCGTAGCGTTCCTCAAATGGACCGCGGCAGCCGTAATTGGCAAACGGATGGACGACGGGGGTATTGAAGGCAATATGAACGTCTGAAACGAAAACAAATCATTGAGCCTCCGGAGATCCGGAGGTTTTTTTTTAATTGCGCGAACCCTCAAGGGCGCGGCGGCCGTCGATTTCGGGTCTTTCGTCGTTGCGGTAAACGTCGGGCTCATATTTTTTGATCTCGACAACGTTCGTGGGAATGTTGAAACCGGCGTCGCGGAGCGCGTTCATGATGCGGATGATGGCTTCGGACTTGATCCTCCCCGATCCGGGACCGTGCGCATCGACCCAATATTGGACGGTGATCTGTACCGAATTGGTGGAAAACCCGGTCACCAGGACCGAATGCGGGTGCTCGCCCGACAGCACACCGTCGATTCCCGAAACGGTTTCCGAAATGATCGCAATGGCCTTCTCATAATCGGCGCCGTATTCCACGCCGATGACGAGTTCCTGCGGCAGTATTTTTTCCTTGGTGAAATTGGTGAGCGGATTTTTGATCAGCAGTGCGTTGGGCATGAAAATGTTTTTTCCGTCAGACAACACTTGCGTGTCCCGGAGGTTGAGCGCAACCACTTTGCCCTTTACGCCGTTGCTCTCAATAGTGTCGCCAATGTGAAACGGTCGCTTGAAGGCGAGCAGGATGCCGGCCAGAAAATTTTCGCCAATGTCCTTGAGCGCAAACCCAATCACAAATGCCGAAATCCCCGCGCCCGCCAAAAGGGTGGCAGCGATGCCGGTGAGCCCGACGATGCGCAGTACCAGCAACAGCCCGACAATCACGAAGAAGGCCTTGATCAGCCGCGCGATGAAATTGGCAAGCAGCGGGTCATGCATCCGGGATTGAAGGCTTTTTGTGGCAATTGCCTTGGCCTTTGACGCAATGAACAGGGCGATCAGGAATGCGACGATTGCCAATCCGAGCTTGGGCGTGACCCGGACGATGGCATCGTAATAACGGGTGATGTGCGTGCCGATGTCGTTAATGAATTCTTCCATATCGATTTTTTCAAAATTGCGATTCAATCGGCACAAATGCCTTACAGGATTCGCCCGAATACTTACACTTTAACCCTGTGAATCTTGTAAGTATTAACAGGAAATCTGTAAACGGGAGTTTGCCAATTTTTTGCAATTTTAAAGAAATCGAACCACCAACCTGACCAT
>SXQR01000146.1 GCA_005792865.1 Flavobacterium sp.
CATTTTTGAGGTGGCCCTCAAGCTTTTCCTTGCCTTTTCCGGCCTGCAGGTCGGTGACGGTGATCGAGTTCATGTCAACAGTCACGGAACCTGAAGTAATGGCTTTCCCGTCAAAGTTAAGGTAACCTTCGCTGATTTTCACGAAACCGTCATGCGCGCCGGTCACTTTCTTCCCGATCCAGGTAACCTTGCTCTTCCCGGTGTCGATTTTCTTCATGGTTTGTGCCGATACGGCCGTTGCCGACGCCACGAACAGCGCGATGGCGATCATTTTAAAATTCCTCATTGTTCTTTTGTTTAATTAATTATAGGTGAATGAATAATTCTTCTTTTGATTTGCGCACTTTCCTGGAATGCTGCATTTTGTCTTCCGGATGCCGGTAACCCACCGTCGCGATCACGGCCGTCTGCAATCCATGTTCGGCCAGGCCCAGGATGCGGTCAAATTCCGCGCCGTTGAACCCTTCCATCGGTGTCGCGTCGATCTTGAGCAACGACGCCGAATAAATCAGGTTTGCGAGCGCAATATAACATTGTTTTTCGGCCCATGGTATGCGTTTTTCGCCAAGGCCGCCCACAAATTTATGCATACTTTGCTTAAATCCGTCCAGGCTGTCCAAAGATATCGCCCGTGTGGTGCTGATGTTCTGCAGGTAATCTGAAATCTGCTTTTCGCAGTCATTGCGGTCAACTGCGAACACCAACAGGTGCGAAGCCTCGGTAATGCCGTCCTGGTCATAGGCCGCGCCTTTCAGTTTCAAACGGAGTTCGGGATTTTCGATGACCAGAACGCGGTAGGGCTGCAGTCCCATTGAGGAGACGCTCATCCGCACCGATTCCAGAAGCGTTTCAAGATCGCCCGGCGAAATTTTCGCGTTTGGATCGTATTTTTTGGTGGCATAGCGCCATGAGAGCGCATCTATGATTTCATTTGTCATGATTTCCTGTATTTTTCCAGTAGTACATTGAGGGTTTCCAATTCAGTCGCCGACATTTCGCTGCCATAAGACCGGTCATGGGCCTCGACAACGGGATCCAGTTGTTCGAGGATCTCGAGCCCCCGTGCGGTAATGGTGACTTCCATCTTGCGGCGGTTTTGCTGGCAGATGCGCCTTTGGACGAGTCCTTTCGCAAGCAATTTGTCAACCAGCCGCGTCGTATTGCTGGTACGGGCCAGCATCCGTTCCTGGATCGAGCACATATTGGCCGGCTCACCGCGGCGCCCGCGCAAGATGCGTAGGACATTGAACTGTTCGCCCGACAAATCAAAGGGCTTGAGCACTTCGGCGAAACGTTCGGAGATCACCTGCTGGCTCACAAGGATGTTCAGCAAGATTTTCTTGTGAATGTCGACGGGCCTGTCGGACTTTATGATCTCTTCAATGGTCATTATTGTAATTACAATATTTGTAGGTACAAATGTATGACGGATTCAGATAGGCGTTTGTTATTGTTTTGTTAAATAAAAAATGTCCTGTTTCGAATCCATAATTTTATTGACCAATGAAAATGAAACCGACATTGCTGTTCATCGCATTCGTACTGGCGCTAGGTTGCCGTCGTACCGAAACGCCCGACCCCGTGGCAACGCAGCGTTTTGGTGAAGGCCAGGGTTCAATCCGATCCTATGATTACAAATCATTTGAACCCTTTTTGCGACGCGACAACGATTCGGTTTACGTGATCAATTTCTGGGCTACCTGGTGTGCGCCCTGTGTGAAGGAGCTTCCGCATTTTAGGCAGGCTGCCGCAAAATATGCCGACAAAAATGTCCGCGTATTGCTGGTAAGCCTCGATATGAAAAGGGAAGTAGAAAAGTCGCTTCTGCCGTTTGTCGCCAAACAGGGCATCGGCAACCTTGCGGTGCACCTGCACGAACCGGACGCCGATGCCTGGATCCCGAAGGTTTCACCCGACTGGTCCGGCGCACTGCCCGCCACGCTGATCTATTCAAGGGGAAAGCGGGCATTTTACGAGCGCAGTTTTAATGCGGACGAACTTGAAAGGGAAATCAATTCATTTTTAAAACAGATACCATGAGAAAATTAAAATCGCTTGCAGCCGGAATCCTGACTGTGTTCGTACTGGGTGCTTTTGCCGGCCGGAGTACGGGTTACGGCATCGGGTCGATCGCGACCGACTTCAACCTGAAAAATGTGGACGGGAAGATGGTTTCCCACAAGGACTATGGGAAGGCCAAGGGTTTCATCGTCATTTTTACCTGCAACCATTGCCCGTTTGCCAAGGCATATGAGGACAGAATCATCGCACTCAACGCCAAATATGCAAAGGCTGGCTATCCCGTAATTGCCATCAACCCGAACAATCCCGCCAAACAGAAGGAAGACTCCTTTGAACTGATGAAGGTGCGCGCCAGGGAGAAAGGCTTTGAATTCCCCTACCTCTTTGACGATGGTCAAAAGATCTATCCCCAGTATGGCGCGACCAAAACCCCGCACGTCTATATCCTGAAAAAGACGGCCAGGGGCAATGAGGTCATGTATATCGGCGCCATTGACGATAATTATGAAGATGAAAAGGCCGTCAAGCAACGCTACGTGGAGAATGCGGTCGATGCACTGCTTTTGGGCA
>SXQR01000012.1 GCA_005792865.1 Flavobacterium sp.
CATTTCGGACGAGATCATCCGCGCCATGGAAGCCGACGTACCGAATGCGCGGGAGCTTTTGACGCGGAAGAGTTCGGCTTTCTCTGGGATCATCGGGCCCAACGGCGCCGTTGTGGGCTCCCCGCTCATCGATGAGGAAGGCATCGTCTATGCCGAGATCGACCTCTCAAAATGCATCCAGCCCAAGCAGATGCACGATATTTTGGGGCATTACAATCGTTTCGACATTTTTGACCTGCGCGTCAATGTCGCACCTACCAGAAAAATCACATTGATCAACAGCCACGAGGAATTCAACGAGAGATGAAAAAGTTCGTACTGCTACTTTTGATCAATTTTGGCACGTTTGCCCAGACTTACATTACCAATGTTACGGTTGCCGACGTCGAGAACATGAAACTCCTCGAGGGAAAGACCGTGATCATCGAAGGAGACAAGATCGGCGGCATTTACCCGGCGACGATCAAGATTCCGGGCACGGCCCACATTGTTGACGGTCGTGGCAAATTTCTCTTTCCGGGCCTTGTCGATGCGCACGTTCACTTTTTCCAGAGCGGCGGGCTTTATACCCGTCCTGATGCGATCGACCTTCGCAAGGTAAAGCCTTACGAAAGGGAAATGGCCGAATCGCATGCGCGGATGGACAACGTGCTCCGGCGTTACCTCAAACTGGGAATAACCACGGTTGCCGATGTCGGGGCGACGAACAATTTCTTGAAACGCCGTTCGGAATTTCAGGGAAAAGATCACGCTCCCGAGGTTTTCATAAGCGGCCCATTGCTGACGACTTACGAACCTCCTGTCTTTAAAGGCCTCGGAGATGACGCCGCATTCCGGTTGGTGACGACACCTGAGAACGGGCGGCAAAATGTGCGCGAGCAGCTCAAGCTGAACCCGGATTTCATCAAAATCTGGTATATCGCCGAGTTCGACAAGATGGACGCCGAAACCGGTGCGCGCAAATTCCTGCCCGTAATCCAGGCGATCATCGATGAGGCGCACAAAAACAACAAACGCGTCGCAGTCCACGCTACGGAGCGCATCACGGCTCAACTAGCGGTTGAAAGCGGCTGCGACTTTCTGGTTCACAGTGTCGAGGACGAATTGCTTTCTCCTGCTTTTATCAAGTTGCTGAAATCCAAAAAGGTGTCGTTATGCCCTACCCTGACGGTCATGGACGGCTATGAACGGACCTTCGGGCTCAAACTGGACGGCAGCGATTATTTGATCCATAACTCCGATCCGTTCCAGCTGGGATCGTTGCTCGACCTGCATCATTTAAGCGATACGACGCTGGTCAAGAATTATGTCCGCTATACCAATTCCGACAAGCAGGTGGCCAAGGTCAAAAAAAGCAACGAGATCATGCTGGCAAACCTCAAGGCGCTTTCAGATGCAGGAGTTACCATTGCCACGGGCACCGACGCAGGAAACATCGGCACGCTGCACGGATCGTCGTATTTCTTTGAGCTGCACAGAATGCGCGAGGCCAAGATTTCAAACTGGATAATACTGCAAGCCTCGACGATCGGCGGCGCCAGAATGCTGGGTGCCGATGGCGTGTTGGGGAGCATCGCAAAGGGCAAGAAAGCGAACATGATCCTGCTGGATGCCAACCCCGTCGAGAACATGAACAACATCATGAAAATTCACCGGGTGATCAACAAGGGGATCGTCCTGGATCCGTCAAAAATAATTGAAGAGACGCCTGAAGAACTCGTGCAGCGCCAGTTGAACGCCTATAACTTTCGAAACATCGAAGCTTTCCTGGACACTTATGCCGACGACGTCGAGGTTTATGATTTTCCCGATAAACTTCAATACAGAGGCAAGCAGCAGATGCACAGGATTTACTCGGAGATGTTCAACAAAGTCCCGAACCTGCATTGTGAACTGCTTGGCAGGATCGTGCGCGGAAACATCGTCATCGACAACGAAAAGGTCAGGGCCGGAAATGAAACCTTTGGCGGGGCCGCCATTTATCACGTCGAGAACGGCAAGATCAAAAAAGTTTATTTTACCCTATAAATCGCAAGAAATGGATTCAAAATACAGCGACGACGTCATAGGCAGGGCCCGTGTCCAGGACACGCCCGAACTGGAAGCCTACTATCGCGAATTGGCCGCGCTTGGCGCCGGTGCCCTCTGGACTGTCGCCAACGATATCGAGCCCTGGGAACCGCGAAGTTCATCTGTGCCGATGCTATGGAAATACGACGACCTGCGGGAACTTGTGCTCAAATCATCTGATTTGGTCACGCCCGAACAGGCCGGACGCCGCGTGGTCTATCTGGTCAATGACAAAAGAAAGGATGTGAGCGCGGCCGTGGGCTGGCTCTATACGGGAATACAGGTGACGCGTCCGGGGGAAAGCACCTCGGCGCACCGCCATAGGGCCTCGGCACTGCGCTTCATCATGGAAGGCGAAGGCGGGTACACGGTGGTAGACGGCAACAAGATCACTTTTGAGGTGAACGACTTTGTCATCACGCCCAATTCTACCTGGCACGAGCATGGGGTTGCGGCCGATGGCAAGACCTGCATCTGGCAGGACGGGCTTGACATACCGCTTGTTAATGCGCTCGAGGCTAACGACTATGCGGTCTTTGACGGCAAGCAGCC
>SXQR01000147.1 GCA_005792865.1 Flavobacterium sp.
GGGCCTTGATGATGCCGTCCGACAACCCGATCTTGGGAACAAAGATCTGCCTGGCACCGCTCCACTTCATCGCATTCAGGTAGATCCGCAGGGCGGGAACGATGACGTCGGCGCGGTCCGGATTGAGGCCGAGGTCATAGACGCGCTGTTCATAGGTCATCGAATCGAGCGCCCTGAACTGGTTGTGGAGGTACATATAGGAAAGCGGCTGTTCCTGCGGATTGCCCGACATCTTGAATATCTTGTTGATATTGCCGCCCGATCCGATCATCGCAATGTCGTCATAGCCGTCGCAATGTTTGCGTATCCAGTCCTCAATTTCCTGCCACACCGAATCACCGGCCATGCTGTTGAGCAGCCTCACCGTTCCGATTTTGAAAGATTTGGAGGCGACCATGCGCGAATTGGAAAACAGGGAAAATTCGGTGCTGCCGCCGCCCACGTCAACGTATAGGTATGTTTTTTCGGTGCGGAGCAGATGATGGAGGTCGGTCGAGGCAATGATGGCCGCTTCCTTCTTGCCGTCGATGATGTCGATCTCGATCCCTGAATGTTTGCGGACACGCTCGACGACCTCTGCCGCATTTGAAGCCTCCCGCATCGCCGAGGTCGCGCAGGCCATGAATTTTTCCACCTTGTGGATCTTCATCAGCAGGCGGTAGGCCAGCATCGCATCGGCCATACGTTCAATGTTTTCTTCAGAGATGCGCCCGAGCGTGAAGGCATCCTGCCCCAGGCGAACGGGAACCCTGACCAGCGAGCTCTTGTTGAATTGCGTATCCTTGCCCGATTCCTCCACAACATTGGCCACCAGAAGCCGGACGGCATTGGAGCCGATGTCGATGGCGGCGAACTTTCGGATGTTGATCATGTTTTGCTGTGGCGCTTCGGTCATGGTTAAGGTCAGTTCGTGCATGGGGCGTGATTTGGGCTTACGGATGCAATTTAAATGCTATCGATCGGGGCGGCGTTATGGCAATCGGAAAAAAATTTACAAAGTTTCGCGTCAAAGCTGATCGGTCACCACCTCAAGCCGGTCCCGGTAATAATTGTACGTCTCGAGCTGGGCCCTGAAAATGGGGGCATCGCCGCGCACCCTGTATTTGTTGTCCAGTTCGGCCGAATGATAGCGCGCCTTGACATTCCCTTTCCATCCCACATTAAAGGTATCGATGAGCTCCTTGCGGATCCGCGGGTCGTAAATCGGGCAGGTCACCTCCACCCTTCCGTCGAGGTTGCGGGTCATGAAATCGGCAGATGAAATGTACACCTCGGGGTCGCCGCCCGCCGAGAAGATGTAAACCCGCGAGTGCTCGAGGTATCTGTCCACGATGCTCACGGCCTCGATGTTCTCGCTCATGCCCTTGACGCCCGGAATCAGGGAACAGATGCCGCGCACCAGCAACTTGATCTTTACGCCCGCATTGCTTGCATCGTAAAGTTTGTTTATCATCTCAAAATCGCTCAGGCTGTTCATCTTGAGCCATATGTAGGCCTCCTTCCCCGCCCTTGCATGCACGATTTCGCGGTCAATGAGCTTGTAGAATTTGCTTCGCGTATAGTGCGGTGAAACAATGAGGTGCTTGTATCGGTAAACTCGGTAATTGACGTCGAAGAAGTCAAAGATTTTGGAAACGTCCTTGAGGATCTGCTGGTGGCTGGTGAACAGTGTGACATCGGTATAGACGCGTGCCGATACCTCGTTGAAATTCCCGGTCGAGATCAGTCCGTATCGGCGCAGTTTCCCGTTTTCGATGCGATCAATGACGCAGATCTTGCTGTGCACCTTGAGCCCCTTGATCCCGAAGATCAGCTCGATGCCCTCGGTCTGCATCTGTTCGGCGTAACTGATGTTGCTCGCCTCGTCAAAACGCGCCTGGAGTTCGATCTGGACCACGACCTTCTTGCCGTTCTTGGCCGCATTGATCAGCGAACTGACGATCTGGGAATTCTTGGCAAGGCGGTAAAGTGTAATGCGGATGGCGGTCACCTTGGGGTCAAGGGCTGCCTCGCGCAGGAACTTGATGATATAGGAAAACGATTGGTAGGGCGCGTTGACAAGGTAATCCTGTTTGGCGATCTTGCCCAGGATGCTGCCGTCAAGGCCGAGGCCATCAACCGGCAGTGGCGTCTTGGGTTTGTAGAGCAGGTCAAAACGGCCCAGGTTGGGAAAATCCATGTAATCCCTGCGGTTGTGGTAACGGCCGCCGGGAATGATGCTGTCGGATGCGTCGATGCCCATGTTGGCCAGGAAAAACCGCAGCGTGTCCTTCCCGATCGACTGGTCATAGACAAACCTGACGGGTTCCCCGACGCGGCGCTCCTTGACACTGGTGGCAATCTTCTGGAGCATCGATTTGCTCATGTCGGAATCGATGTCAAGTTCGGCGTCACGCGTGATCTTGATCATGTGCGCGGCGACGCTCTCGTAGTCAAAAATGTTGAAGATGCTCGAAAGGCTGAAGCGGATCACGTCATCCAGGAGTATGACATACTGCTTATCGCCCACCGGCGGCAGGACCACGAACCGGTTGATGGTCTTGGGAATCTCGATCACGGCGTAGCGGATCTCGGGCTTGGACTTCAGGCCCAGCAAGCCGGTCCTTTCCTGTTTCATGACCAGTTTGACGGCAAGATAACCCGATGTATCCTTGAGAAGCGGGAACTCAGCCAGGTCGTTGAGGATGATGGTGACCAGCGCGGGGCTCACTTTCTGGATGAAGAAATCGCGCACAAAATTTTCCTGCTCCTTGGAAAGCTCGTTCTCATTGATGATAAAGATACCTTCTTTGCCCAGCTGGTTCTCGATCACGTTCAGGATCCGAAGGCTTTCCGATTGCTGCTGGATGACGATCTCGGTAATGTCCTTTACGAGCTGCTGAGCCGAGATTCCGCCGAGCACCTTCTCGCCGCTCTGCCCGGACTGGCTCAATCTCCTTATCGCCGCGAATCGCACGCGGAAAAACTCGTCGAGGTTGTTTGAAAAAATGCCCAGGAACCGAAGGCGGTCAAGGAGCGGGACGGTTTCATCACCGGCTTCCTGCAGGACGCGCGCGTTGAAGGCGAGCCAGCTTTTTTCGCGGTCGATGTACTTATAGGTCGTGTTGGCCATGTTTTAAATCTTTCGGAAAAATGACCGTCCCGGTCGATCCGCGCACGATTTTGCGCCATGAATCGGTTGGCAGCAGGAGTTCCACCAAACCGGCAGTAGGGACGTTGTCAATGTAAATATTTCCAAATTTATTGACAAAATCCGTAATAGCCTCATTATGCCCGAAAATAAACACTTTATCGAGGGTATCCGCCAGTGTGGCGATAAACGCCTCCAGCCGGGAATGGTCAAATGTGTACAGGGCGTCGGCAAAGGTGATCTCACCCGTGGTGACGCCCCAGCTATTGGAGAAAATAATGGCGGTTTGCATGGCCCTTTTGGCCGTGCTCGAATAGATGACGGGTTTATCTCCCGCAAGCGCCCCCGCCTGTGCCGCGACCTTGGGTGCATCGGTGAGCCCTCGCGGTGAGAGCGGACGTTTATGGTCTTCGAGGCCGGCCGCCCAATCTGATTTGGCGTGCCTGATCAATACGATTGTCTTCATTTTGCATTTTATCGGGCAATTTATGCATTTCATTCCCGGGATGAAATATGCCCATCGGAAGAATGATGCACTTCGTCGATAATTATCGTAATATTCTACTTACATAAATAGTTAAATAGTGTACTTTATCGTAATTTTTATGCATTTTATCGATATTTTTTTTGGTCGGTAAAATGCAACCCCCTACTTTCGACGAAAAATTGCAAAAGAATGCGTTTTGGAGGGTTTTAATAAATCGTTATCAAAGCATTAATAGAAATATTTCAGCAATGTGCTCATTTTTACAACGATAGTGTAATGAAAAAGGTAAAACACCTAAAAATTGGCTTTTTATCGAGTATTCCTGTTGTTGGTGGAAAAAATATACGCCCGTCTGTCAATGTATATAATTTAGCCCGTGTAATGTGAGAAGTCACAGCCCTAAACGAACTTATAAAGCATTATTCTACTAAAACAAAGTGTATGAAAGCAAAAATTACTTTTCTATTACTGGCGCTCTTTACGATAGTCGGCAATACGTATTCGCAATTTGATGCACAGCACCCGGATCTAAGGTTATGCGGCTCCGCCCCAAACTATTACCTGGATTACTATAACTGTACCTCAAACAACTTTACGCTGGATAACGTATTCCTGAGCCTGACCAACGTCAATGGCCAGCCGATGACCAATACCACGTGTACCATCGGGACGCAGCAGCAGGTGTATATCATGCTGAATTATACCTCGAACGCGAACAACACGCCCAATAACGGACGGTTATTTGCCGATCTGGCGATAGACGATATGATCATCCCGATCAACGCCTACCTTGGCCAGATACCGCCGGGAACCAACCAGCGCCAGGTGTATGGCCCGTTCATGTGGACCTGCGGCCAGGAACTTTCCCTGAGCCGGATCCTTGTCGTTTGGCGCACGGGCGGAAGCTCGGCTCAACTGCCTTCATACAACTGCAGCACCTACAGCACGGCACAATGTGAATTGCCGGGGAACACGATAATCGCAAAACCACTCGCAGTACAGTTTGATTACCAGGCCTGCCGCGTGGGCAACAATACCACGGTAACTTTTACCTCCACGACCAATGGCGGAATCCCTCCTTACACCTTTGCGTGGGATTTTGACAACAACGGGACTACCGATTCAACACAGATCAACCCTGTATTCACCTATTCAACCCCCGGACCGCACACCGCGAAATTGACGGTCACCGATTCGCAGGGGCTTTCCAATACCTATACGCAGGTGATCACCTCTCCCGCCGAAATTTCCCTTACCGCTGCGCCCGTTCATGTGGGCTGCGGCGGCGGATCCAACGGTTCGATCGACCTTTCGGTTTCCGGCGGAACCCCCGGCTATACCTATTTGTGGAGCAACGGTGCCACAACGCAGGATATTTCAAACCTGACGCCAGGCACTTATACTGTCACGGTTACCGACAGCAACAACTGCGTCAAGACCCTTCAGGTCATCGTCAACGGCGGCGACTCTACGCCTCCCGTGGTTACCGCTCCCGCCAACCAGACCATAGAAGGCTGCAACAGCGCCAACATCGGATCTGCGGGTTTCCTGCCTTTCTCATCGGTACAGGCCACCATTACCGTGGCTCAATTTACTGCCGCCGGCGGATTGTATACTGACAGTTCGACGATTTCATCGATCACTTACCAGGATGTGCAGACGGGGAACTGTCCAAAAGTGATTACAAGGACATTCCGCCTGACGGATGCCTGCAACAATATCGCGACGGCCGTACAGATTTTCACCGTACAGGACACGACCGCGCCGGTATTTGAACCTTTAACGGCCGTGATCAATATCGATTGCCCGGCCGCGCCGCAGTTCGAGACCGCGAAAGCCATTGACAATTGCGACAACTTTCCGGTGCTGACTTTTGCCGATGTTACAACGGCTGGCCAGTGTGCAGGCATGTACACCATCGTACGTACCTGGACCGCCACCGACGCCTGCGGAAACGCCTCGACCATCACCCAGACCATCAATGTCAAGGACATGACGGCACCTGTGATCGCCGCACTGCCTGCGCCTTCCACGATCAACTGTCCGGCTACTCCTCAATTTGCAGTCGCCACGGCTACCGACGCTTGCGGAAGCGCATTTACGCTGACTTCAAACGATGTGACTACCCCGCTTTGCGGCAACTCATACTCCATCACACGCACCTGGACCGCAACGGATTCTTGCGGAAATGCCTCGACGGCTTCGCAGACGATTACCGTACAGGATGTGACCGCTCCCGCAATCCAGCCGCTTCCGGGCCTGATCACCATCAGCTGTCCCGAAACGCCTCAGTTCACACAGGCCGTCGCGACCGATGCCTGCGGTGGAAACGTGACCCTGACCTTCAATGACGTTACGGCTGCAGGTCAATGTGCGGGTACCTATACAATCACACGTACCTGGACGGCTACCGATGCCTGCGGAAACGCTTCGACCGCCACGCAGACCATTGCGGTACAGGACAATTCAGGGCCGGTCATTTCGGCGCTGCCTGCCGCATCTACGATCGCTTGCGGAACAACGCCACATTTTGCCGAAGCTACCGCTACCGATGCCTGCGGAAGTACCTTTAACCTGACTTTCCAGGACGTGACCACGCCAGGACAATGTGCGGGATCTTACTCCATTACCCGGATCTGGACCGCTACTGACACCTGCGGAAACAGCGCTACCGCTTCCCAAACCATCAATGTACAGGATACGCAGGCTCCGGTTTTTGCCGCGCTTCCTGCCACTTCCACGATCTCCTGCCCGGCCGTGCCGCAATTTGCACAGGCTTCGGCCACGGATGCCTGCGGCAGCGGCGTGACCCTGACTTTTGCAGATGTTAACACGCCAGGCCAGTGCAGCGGCACCTATTCGATTACCCGCACTTGGACGGCGACCGATGCCTGCGGAAACGCCTCGACCGCTACCCAGACCATCAACGTGATCGACAACACCGCTCCTGTGATTTCAACCCAGGCGCAGAACCTTACCGTCGAGTGTGACGGATCGGGCAACCAGAACGGCATCAATGCATGGCTGGCCAACAATGGTGGCGCCGTGGCCAACGATGCCTGTTCGGCCGTGACCTGGACAAACGATTTCAATTCGATGTCAACCGATTGCTCGGCGGCCGTCACGGTAATCTTCACCGCGACAGATGCCTGTGGCAATGCCGCGACGACGTCGGCTACCTTCATGGTACAGGACGTGACCGCTCCGGTTGCCCCTGCAGCGCCTGCGGCCGTGACCGTAGCCTGTGCCTCGCTCGTTCCTGCCTCCATCAGCCTGACGGCTACCGACAATTGTTCGGGGGCCATCACATCGGCCGGTGTCGATCACGTGACTGCCGGCAACTGCGCCAATTCGTTCACCATCGTCCGTACTTGGACCTTTACCGATGCCTGCGGAAACGCCTCGTCGGTTACACAAAACATTACCGTCAATGACCAGACAGGCCCGGTATTCGCGGCTCTGCCTGCCCCTTCCACCATCGAATGCGGCATCGAGCCACAGTTTGCACAGGCTTCTGCGACCGACGCCTGCGGTGGTGACGTGACGCTTACCTTTAATGACAATACTATCGAGGGCGGATGTTACGGTACTTATACCATCATCCGGACCTGGACCGCTGCCGATGCTTGCGGAAATACGTCAACTGCCACGCAGACCATCAATGTACAGGACACGACCAATCCCGTTTTCGGAACCATTCCTGGACCGACAACCATCTCTTGCCCTGCACAGCCACAGTTCATCACGCCAAACGTGACGGATTCCTGCTCAAGCGGAGATGTGACGGTCACTTCAAACGATGTGACGATTCCGGGCCAGTGCGCGGGATCATACTCCATTACCCGTACCTGGACCGCCGTTGACGAGTGCGGAAATTCGGCTACGGCTTCACAAACCATCAATGTTGAGGACACCACGGCACCCGTTATCGCCGCGCTTCCTGCAACATCAACCATCTCATGTCCGGCAACGCCTGCGTTTGCCCAGGCTACCGCTACCGACTCTTGCGGCAGCGCCGTGACTTTGACTTTCGCCGATGTGACCACCGAAGGCGAGTGCGCCGGTTCATATTCGGTA
>SXQR01000148.1 GCA_005792865.1 Flavobacterium sp.
CCAAAAAGCAGATGCAGATCCTGAATTCGATACCATTCAACACCAATACCTTTCGGCGGGATTTTCCCGAAAAGTTTGAGTTACTGGCGCGGCTCGAAAATGAAAAGGTGCGGCTAAGGAATGATTTGTTTGCGATCGACCAGGAAATCGTATCAAAGAATTACAATGTGAAACTGCGGTTCGGTCACTTTTTGAGCGACAAAGATGTTGACGCGAGTTCCAACCGGCAATTGAAGGAATTGATCCGGGAATATAAGAAGCTGAAGAGCGCTGGAAAAAAATAAGCCTTGACCGCATTAGGAGTCAAGAAAGGGGCATTTTGCCCCTTTTTATTTTCTATCCGGTTTTCCAATTTAAAATAGGAGGACAACTGTTATTGAATTACCCTACGATGTTGATGATTTTTCCGGGCACGATGATTACTTTGTTCGGCGTCCGGCCGTCCATTTGCTTCACGGTCCTCTCATCGGCCAGTACCGCTTTTTCAATATCCTCCTTGGGCATATCCATCGGCAGTTCCAGCATGAACTTGGTCTTGCCGTTAAAAGAAACAGGATACTCCTTGGTACTTTCCACCAGGTATTCGGGATTGAACTTCGGGAACGGTACCTCGCTGATGCTGCCCTCATGCCCGAGCCTGTGCCAGAGTTCCTCGGCGATGTGCGGCGCGTAGGGCGAAAGCAGGATGGCAAGCGGTTCCAGTACGGAGCGTTCGTGGCATTTTGCGGCCGTGAGTTCGTTGACACAGATCATGAATTGGCTCACCGATGTGTTGAACGAGAAGTTCTCGATGTCATCGTGTACCTTCTTGATCGTTTTGTGCAGCGCCTTTAAGGCTTCGGGCGAGGCAGGATTCGAAGTGACGATGAGACCGTGATCGTCAAAATAAAGCTTCCAAAGTTTTTTCAGGAAGCCAAAAACACCCGTGATGCCTGCGGTGTTCCAAGGTTTGGCCTGTTCAAGAGGCCCAAGGAACATCTCGTACAATCGAAGCGTATCGGCTCCGAATTCATCGCAGATATCATCGGGGTTGACGACGTTGTATTTGGACTTGGACATTTTTTCGACCTCGCGCGTGACCTGGAACTTGCCGTTTTCGAGTTCGAACTCAGCATCGGCAAAATCCGGGCGCCACGCCTTGAACTTTTCAATGTCAAGTTCATCCGATGCGTTTACCAGCGAAACATCAACATGGATGGGCTGCACTTTTCTTGCGCCGACAAGATTCCTTGAGACGAAAACATTTGTCCCTTCAAGCCGCAGGGCAAAAGCGCTCATCCCGAGGATCATGCCCTGGTTGATCAGTTTTTTGAACGGTTCGTCAAAATGCACAAGACCGCGGTCCTTGAGGAATTTGTTCCAGAAACGCGAATAAAGCAGGTGCCCCGTGGCATGCTCGCTTCCGCCGATGTAGAGATCCACGTTTTGCCAGTAGGCCTCGGCATCCGGCGATACGAATTTTGCCTCATTGTGCGGATCCATGTACCGAAGCCAGTACCACGAACTTCCCGCCCATCCCGGCATCGTATTGAGTTCGAGCGGAAATACGGTTTCACTATCGACCAAAGCATTTGAAACGACCTCATTTTCGGCGGTTGACCATGCCCACTCGGTTGAGTTGCCCAATGGCGGCTGGCCGTCCTCGGTTGGCAGGTACTTCTCCACCGACGGCAATTGCAACGGCAGATACTGTTCCTCGATCATCTTGGGAAGCCCGTCCACGTAATAGACCGGGAACGGTTCGCCCCAATAACGCTGGCGTGAAAAGACGGCATCGCGCAAACGGAAGTTAGTTTTGCCACTTCCCATTTCAATCTCTTCGAGTTCCGAAATGACCTTTGCAGTCGCTTCCTTGTACCCCATTCCGTTGAGGAAGTCCGAATTTTTGAGCGTAAAATTATCTTTTGAAGTGAACGCTTCTTCACTGACATCAACGCCTTCAAAAATATTCTCGATCCCGATGTTGAAGTGCCTCGCAAAATCGTGGTCGCGTTGGTCGCCGCACGGGACGGCCATGACCGCTCCGGTTCCATAACCCGCCAAAACATAGTCGCCGATCCAGATGGGAATGGGCAATTGCGTGAACGGATGCATCGCATACGCGCCGGTGAAGGCTCCACTGATGGTTTTTACATCGGCCATGCGCTCGCGTTCACTGCGCCGTGACGATGCCTCGATGTATTGCAACACTTTTTCTTTTTGCTCGTCGCGGACGATTTGCGTCACCAGCGGATGCTCGGGCGCAAGGGTGAGGAACGTAACACCAAAAATCGTGTCTGGCCGGGTTGTGAACACTTCGATAAGGGGGTCTTCGGGATCGGCGATGGTATCGGCTTCATAACCGACGACCTGGAATTTGACCGATGCCCCAACCGATTTCCCGATCCAGTTGCGCTGGGCTTCCTTTAGCGATTCGGGCCAGTCGATGGTGTCCAGGTCACGGATCAACCGGTCGGCGTAGGCCGAAATGCGCATGCTCCACTGTTTCATTTTCTTGCGGACCACCGGATATCCGCCGCGCTCCGACACGCCATTGACGATTTCGTCGTTGGCCAGCACGGTGCCCAGGGCAGCGCACCAGTTGACCTCGGTCTCGGCGAGGTACGTGAGGCGATATTGGAGCAAAATTCTCTCCTGTTCCGACGGGGAAAATGCGTTCCATTCGGCGGCGGTGAATTCCTTTGCAGAATCGTCACGCACCGCATTGAGTTTAGCTGTTCCGAATTGTTCGAAATGTTGGATCAGGGTGCAGATGCTGCGCGCCGAATCGGCGTCACGGTCATACCAAGAGTTAAAAAGTTGGATGAAGATCCACTGTGTCCACTTGTAATAATCGGGATTCGAGGTGCGGACCTCGCGGCTCCAGTCAAATGAAAAACCGATGCGGTCCAGCTGCTCGCGGTAGCGCGCAATGTTGTCGCGGGTGGTCTTCTCCGGATGCTGGCCGGTCTGGATAGCATACTGCTCAGCAGGGAGTCCAAAGGAATCGTAGCCTTGCGGGTGCAGGACGTTATATCCCTGATGGCGTTTGAAGCGCGCGACGATGTCGCTGGCAATATAGCCCAGCGGATGCCCGACATGCAATCCCGCACCTGACGGGTACGGAAACATGTCCAGTACGTAGTATTTTGGCTTGCCGGAGTGGTGTGTGGCCGCGAAGGTCTGGTTTTGCGCCCAATACTGCTGCCAGCGCGCCTCGATTTCCTTAGGATTGTATTTCATGTTTGGCTTGTTATGGCCGGGATCACCAAAAATAGCCCCGATGGAAGCGGCGTACTTTTTTGCGCCCGCCGCCAAAGCGCGCGCCAAAAAAGACACAGCGGACAGCGGGTGGAAAGCCCCGTAAATGGCGGGCTGCCCGTGCTCCAAATCCCGGAATGGACGCAAATTTACGCCTTGTGCCCGCAACGGCAAAACTTTGGAAGTACAAACTCCGAAACCACGATTTTGTTTATTATTTTTACGGCGAAATTCCCTGATATGATCTCTAAATTCGAGCGGTTCCAGAAGCGGCGATTGCTGTCTTCGTATTTTTCGGTGGTCTTGAGTATCTTTTTGGTACTCTTCCTTTTGGGCATCCTGGGGCTTTTTGTCATCAATTCAAAAAAACTGTCGGACGATTTCAAGGAAGAGATCGCGATGACGGTGTTTTTCAAGAACGATGCGCAGGATTCCACGCTGACCGCATTTGGGGAAGAGCTGAAAACCGCCCGTTTCGCGAAGGATTTCAGGTATGTCCCGCGCGAGGAAGCGGCCGAGGAACACAAAAAGGTCATTGGCGAGGATTTCATGGAATTTTTGGGCGTGAACCCGCTGCAGAACTCCTACGACATCCACCTCAAGGCCGATTATGTGGTCAATGATTCGATTGAAAAGATCGAGCGCAGGCTCAAGCGGAATGAAATGGTATCGGATATCGTGTACGACAAGCAACTCGTGACACTGGTCAACGACAATATCGAGAAGATATCCATGTGGATCCTGATCGTGAGCGGCTTCCTTGCACTCGTGGCGGTGCTTTTGATCAACAGTTCCATGCGCCTGTCCATACATTCCAACCGGTTCATCATCAAGACGATGCAGATGGTGGGCGCGACCAAGTCGTTTATTCGGAAGCCTTTTATCTGGCGTAGCATCACACTGGGAATCATCGGGGCGGTGCTGGCTGTCATTGCGCTTATCGGGGTGCTGTTCTATGTCGAAACCAACTATCCAAACCTTGGCATCATCGAGGATCAGGTCATGGTGGGCGCCGTGCTGATTGGCGTTGTCCTGGCCGGCATCCTGATTTCATGGATATCGACCTTTATCGCGACCCAGCGCTTTTTGAACCTTCGTACCGACGATCTTTATTGATCTGTGGGCCATTTTACGCCAATTTATAATTTGAAATTATGGGAAAAGAAACCGACAACGAACAAAAGCAGGAATTTCTCTTTGAAAGCATTAATTACAAGATCCTGTTGGCGGGAATTGGCGTGATCGCGCTTGGCTTCATTCTGATGGCCGGCGGAGGAAGCGACGACCCCAGGGTTTTCAATGAGGAAATCTTCAACTTCAGGAGGATCAGGCTGGCGCCGACGGTGGTGTTGATTGGTTTCGGGATCACGATCTGGTCCATTTTGAAGAATCCTAAGAAATAAATTTTCCTTCATATACGCCCATGGATATTTTCCACGCCATTGTGATTGCCATAATCGAAGGCCTCACCGAATACCTTCCGGTATCCTCGACGGGCCACATGATTTTTGCGAGTTCCTATTTCGGCATCCAGGAACACGATTTTGTCAAGCTGTTCCAGGTCTCGATCCAATTTGGGGCGATCCTGGCCGTAGTGGTGCTGTATTGGCGAAAGTTTTTTGACTTTTCCAGGCTGAACTTTTACGTGAAACTGGCGGCCGCCGTGATTCCGGCGCTGGTGCTGGGATATATTTTTGACGACTATATCGACGCGGTGCTGGGACAACCGGTTCCCATTGCGTTGACGCTAATCGTTGGCGGGATTTTCCTGCTTTTCCTGGATGAATATTTCAAGAACCCGAAGGTCCATTCGGAAGAGGAAGTTACGGTCAAGAACGCGGTCATCATCGGGTTCTGGCAATGCCTCGCGATGATGCCGGGCACGAGCCGGTCTGCCGCCTCCATCATTGGGGGTATGCAACAGGGCCTTACAAGGGAGACCGCGGCCGAGTTCTCCTTTTTCCTCGCCGTCCCCACAATGTTGGCGGTCTCCACCTACTCCATTTTCATCAAGACTTATCAGGCCACGGGCCTAAAGGGTTATGAAATGCTCCAGCATCGGGACAACCTCATGGTATTCCTGCTTGGCAATGCGATTGCCTTCATTGTGGCGATCCTCGCGATCAAGCTTTTCATTGGGATCATCAAAAAATACGGTTTCAAGCCCTGGGGTTACTACCGGATCGCGGCGGGAATCATCCTGCTGGTCTATTTCAATTACAACGACTGATGGCGCCCGAAGCGTTCCTGGAAGGTCAAATCCTGCTGATTGACAAACCTTTGCATTGGACTTCCTTTCAGGCCGTCAATAAATTGAAGTGGTTGCTCAAATCCAAACTCGGCATCAAGAAGATCAAGATCGGGCACGCGGGAACATTGGATCCGCTCGCCTCGGGCCTGCTCATTGTCTGTACCGGGAAATTCACCAAGAGGATTGAGGAACTGCAGGGTCAGCCAAAACAATACACCGGCACTTTCACACTGGGCGCCACGACCCCCAGTTACGACCTTGAAACCGGGATCGACCGTTCCTTTCCAATAGAACACATCACCGAAGAGGCGATCATGGCGGCCACCCGGTCGCTGACGGGCGAGATCATGCAAAAGCCGCCCATCTTTTCGGCCATCAAGAAAGAAGGCAAACGGCTTTACGAACATGCCCGCGCCGGCGAAGAGATTGAGATCGCCGCACGCCCCACGACCGTCCATGAATTTGAAATCACGCGTATCGCCCTGCCAGAGGTCGATTTCAGGATAATTTGCAGCAAGGGAACCTACATCCGGTCAATCGCCTATGACTTTGGCCGCGCGCTTGACAGCGGCGCCCACCTCACTGCGCTTCGCAGGACGAAAATCGGCGCTTATGCGGTGGACCAGGCAGTGACCCCCGCCGAATTCGAGGCGCGCCTGGACGCCATGGCGCAATAGTAAGATCGGTTTACCCAAGACTTGCCGAGTTTCCGCACGCAAATCACGCTTGAATTTTCATGGCGTGTGCGTGGATTAAATTCGCCGGTATCTATACAATTATTCCATCCGCGTTATTATCTTTACTTTAGCCTAATGACCTAAAAATGAAACGGTTGATTGTCATCGCGCTGTTTTTATCGGGCCTTGCCACGGCCCAGCCACGTGACTCCACTGCCGTCCACAAACGATTTACAGCACGCGATTCGATCCTGGCAAGGCGCACGATCCTTTCGTGCTCATGGCCGATCCGTCGAAGCCAGGCTTCAAGGTTCCCGACTTGCTGCCGCCCGCTGAAATCGGCGAAGCACGCCTCGATCGCCGACGCAGAATGTGTGCGGTCATTGATGACACGGTCAAGGGATTTGAAGCTAGCGAGAGCGCAC
>SXQR01000149.1 GCA_005792865.1 Flavobacterium sp.
GGTCTTGCGCGTATCGAGGATCTTTGTTTTGGTTCCCTCAAGCAAATCGGCGAAGTGGCGTGTCTTGGTCGCGATGGCCGACATCCGCTGCATTGAGTTCAGCAAAAGCCGCTCCGCGCCCAAAATCGACCGGGACCGGCCCTGGACCGTGAAGACGATGTCCCCGTGATCCACCGGCGTCCCATCGGGGATCAGCACTTCCATGTGCAGCTCGGGATCGACCGCCTCGAGAACCATCCGCGCGAACTCAACGCCCGCGATGACCCCGGTGTCCTTGACCAGCAACCGGGCCCGGCCCATGGCTTCAGCGGGAATGCACGCCAGCGACGAATGGTCTCCCGACCCGATGTCCTCGCGGATCCCGCCGGTTATGATGGTCTTGAGTTCGTGGAGGAAAGCTTCGGGGGTGAGCATGGTCTCGAATTTGAAAATTTAAAAATTAGCCAATTTGAAAATTACGCCTGATTGTCGTATCGGCAAATTTACGTGTATTTCCTTCGAATCCTTTTTAAATTAATAAGGTTGCTTTCTTACTGCCTACTGTCTCCTGACCAAACGCAACCCATATACAACTTGATACATCTTTCATTTTTCAGTATTTGCTCAATCCTCAATTATATTAAATGCTTAATGTTTCACCTCATTTTCAAATTTTCAAATTTCCTAATTTCCTAATTCGCTAACTTCGCCCCATGTCACACAAAAACATCCTCAAGCTGTTCGCCATCGGTGTCGTGCTGATCTCGACGGGCATCGTCTTCAAGTTTTCCAAAAACGGCGTCGGTACCTTCCTTTTGATCATGGGGCTTTGCTTCCACTCCGTGGCGCTGGTGCTTTTGCTGGTCAGGGCTTTCAAAAAGCCGAAGGACGGGGACAACTTCATGGATACCTGATGCAGGTGCGGCTCGTGGCCATCGGCAAGACCGATTCGGCTCCCCTGGCCGAGCTGATCGCCTCCTACGCGAAACGGCTCTCGCATTACGTCCGCTTCGAGATGGACGCCATTCCTGATCTCCGCCATGCAAAAAACCTTTCGCAGGCCGAACAAAAGGAGAAGGAAGGCGCACTCCTGCTCTCAAAGATTTTTCCCGGCGAGCGGCTGATCCTGTTGGACGAACGCGGCAGGCAATACTCGAGCGTTGACTTCGCGTCGCTTTTGCAAAAAAACATGAATTCGGGGGTCAAGGCGCTGGTATTCTTTATCGGAGGCCCATATGGATTCTCGAACCAGGTGTACGACCGTGCCGATGCAAAACTTTCCCTGTCCACAATGACCTTTTCGCACCAGATGGTCAGGCTGTTTTTTGTCGAACAGCTCTACCGCGCGTTCACCATCCTGCGCAACGAGCCGTATCACCACGAGTGATCAGTCTGCCGCCGCCAACTTTTCGTAAATTTTGACACACTCCACTGCCTCGCGAACATCGTGTACGCGCAGGATGCCTGCACCGTTTTGCAACGCCGCCATGTGCAGCGCGGTCGTGCCGTTGAGTGCGCCATCGGTATCTGTGCCGATTACCGATCTGACCATGGATTTCCGCGAGACCCCGACCAATATCGGCAACCCGGCAATCGCAAAATCCGGCAAGTGTTGCATGACGCGGTAATTCTGTTCAAGGGTCTTTGAAAACCCGAAGCCCGGGTCCAATATCAAATCGGAGATCCCGAGTGACCTTGCCGTATGGATCCTCCCGGAGAAATACGATAACATCTCGTGGACGATATCGCCATAAACGGTATCTGCCATCATGGTCTGCGGGGTACCGCGCATGTGCATCATGATGTAGGGCACTCGCAATGCCGCCACGACCTCCATCATCTGCGGATCGAGATGCCCGGCCGAGACGTCATTCACGATCGCAGCCCCCTCGCCCACCGCGGCCCTAGCGACTTCTCCCCGGAAGGTATCGACCGAGACGATGGCATCGGGAAACTCGCGGGCAATCGCCCGGACGGCCGGCAATAGCCGCAACTTTTCTTCATCAATTGAAATATCCGCAGCCCCCGGCCTCGTGGAATAAGCGCCCAGATCGAGGAAATCGGCGCCTTGCGACAACATTTCGACGGCAGCCCTTACAGCCTCGGCGACTTCCCTGCTGCGGCTGCCCGCAAAGAATGAATCGGGGGTCAGGTTGACAATGCCCATGATTTTGGGTTTGTCCAGCGAAACAAGGCGGCCCGCGCAGTTGATGGTCATCCGGATAAATTAAAAATTTATGCTACTTTTGGAAAAAATCTGACACAAATATAGCCGAATGGAGCCCACTTCCCAAGCGTACGACCGGGTCATCGAAGTTTGCCGAAACCTGTTCACCAACAAGATGACCGATTACGGCAGTGCGTGGCGGATCTTGCGGCTTCCTTCGCTCACCGACCAGATCTACATCAAGGCGCAGCGCATCAGGAGCCTCCAGCAAAATGCGGTACGGCTGGTGGACGAGGACGAGACGGGGGAATTCATCGGGATCATCAACTATTCGGTGATGGCGCTCATCCAGCTCGAACTTGGCGTGGCCGAACAGCCCGACCTGACCGCTTCCCGTGCCACGGCGCTGTACGACGAAAAAATCGCCGAGACCAAGCGCCTGATGGAGGCCAAGAACCACGACTACGGCGAGGCCTGGCGCGAGATGCGCGTGAGCTCACTGACCGATCTGATCCTGCAGAAACTGCTGCGCATCAAGCAGATCGAGGACAACCAGGGCCGCACCCTCGTCTCGGAAGGCATCGACGCCAACTACCGGGACATGATCAATTATTCGGTTTTCGCGTTAATTTTATCGGGTTTCAACAAGACAACATGAGAAATTTCATCACCTGGTTTTCACGGATATTCGTAGGCCTGCTGTTCATCGTATCGGGCCTGATCAAGCTCAATGATCCCGTAGGTTTCTCCTACAAATTAGCGGAATATTTTGGCGAATCGGTACTCAACTTGCCGTTCCTGATCCCCATCGCGCTACCGCTGGCGGTTTTCATCGTTATCTTCGAGGCGATCCTGGGCGTCATGCTCCTGGTGGGCTACCAGCCGAAATTTACGGTACGGAGCCTGTTGCTGATGATCGTATTCTTTACGTTTTTGACCTTTTATTCGGCATACTTCAACAAAGTCACCGACTGCGGCTGCTTTGGCGACGCGCTCAAGCTCACGCCGTGGCAGTCTTTCTGGAAGGATGTTGTTTTGCTGATATTCATCGTAATACTTTTCATCAACCGGAAATTCATCACGCCGCTGATGGGTCGTTCCGGACGCGGCATCGTGGTGGGCGTCGCCCTGGCCGCCTGCATTTTTATGGGCTATTACGTGCTCAACCACCTGCCGATCATCGATTTCCGGGCCTACAAAACAGGAACCAACATCCCTGAAGGCATGTCGATACCCGAGGGCGCACCGCAGGCCAGGATCGAGATGACTTTTATCTACAAGGTCAATGGCGAGAACAGGGAGTTCAAGGAAGCCGATTTGATGAACCTGCCCGAGGGGGCCGAATTCGTGGACCGGCGCGATGTCGTTCTCGACGAAGGTTATGTGCCGCCAATCCACGATTTTACGATGGAGCTCGAGGGTTCGGATTATACCGATGAAATTCTCGCCATGCCAAAGGTGCTGATGTTCACGGTTTACGACCTGGACAAATCCAGTGAAACAGGCATGGAAAAACTCGAGGCGCTGCACCAATCGGCAAAGGCCAAAGGATATAAGGTACTGGCGCTGACTTCGTCGGGGCCGGACAAGATCGCGGCCATCAAGGCGCGTTATGGGCATACTTTCGATTATTATTTTTGCGATGCGACCACCATCAAGACCATCGAGCGCGCCAATCCGAGCCTTGTCGTCCTGGAGCGCGGTACGATCACGCAGAAATTCCACCACAATGATTCGGATAACCTGAAACTTTAATCATGTCACCTACCAGAAAATCACGCCGCCCCACCGATTACCAGGCTTATTACATGGCCGCCTGCGTGGCCGGCCTCGCACTTGGTTATTACATGCTCGACCACGTCGCGACCTGGGAAGAACCACCGCTGGGCAACACTTTCCACATTGTCGCCGGCTGTGTGCTGATGGCCGGATCTGCCCTGCTCCTGATCAAGCTGGTTCGCCAGCGCTATTTTCCAAAAAAGAAAAAGAAACGCGACCGCCCCATCTTTCTTGATGACCTTCAACAGCAAAAGAAAGACGATACGCCAAAAGTTCCTTAATTTTGTGTGTGGCGGTATTGCCCCGCGTTACATTTACCTGAAAAACCCATGAAAAACCTGCTTTTGTTACTTGCGGCCATCCTGGCCATTTCGTGCTCGAATGCGCAGAAAAACTCATTTTCGCCCGAAGCGCTTTCCCATCCGCTGACCGCGCTGGACGGATCAAAACCCGCTTTTGACGAGATATTGAAGCAACATCGCGGCAAACCGCTCGTGATCGAGGTCTGGGCCTCGTGGTGCGGCGATTGCGTCAAATCGATGCCTGCCTTCAAGAAATTGCAATCGGAACACCCCGAAGCGGGCTATGTGTTCATCTCAATGGACCGCGCCGAGGACAAGTGGAAATCCGGGATCGAAAAACATGATCTCAAGGGTGCCCACTACTGGTCAACCGAAGGAATGAAAGGCTCTTTCGGCAAAGCGATCGATCTGGACTGGATTCCGCGGTACATCATCCTGGACGGAAAAGGAAATATTGCCCTGTACCGTGCCATCGAGACCGACTTCGAAAAAATTGACCAAACCCTTAACAGCCTGAAATAATGCCGACCCGCGAAAAAATTGTTGCCGGAAACTGGAAGATGAACCTTAACGCCGAGGAGGCCGAGGACTTGCTCAACGCACTGATCGACAAGATCCCGACCGATACGCCCGTCCGGGTGATCGTGGCGCCGTCCTTCATCAACCTGGCTTCGGCCGCAGACCACCTTGAGTTCACCAATATCGGCGTGGCCGCGCAAAACATGCACCAGGCCGAATCCGGTGCCTATACCGGGGAAGTTTCGGCCGGCATGATCAAGAGTGTCGGCGTTAACACGGTGATTTTGGGTCATTCGGAGCGCCGGAGCCTTTTTGGCGAGACCGATTCAATACTTGCCTACAAGGTCGATGCCGCCTTGCAGAACCAGATGGAAGTCATCTTTTGCATCGGTGAGGAACTGCACGACAGGCAAAAGGACAATCACTTCAATATTGTTGAAAACCAATTGCGCGACGGGCTATTCCACCTGCGTGGCGAAGATTGGGACCAGATCGTGCTGGCGTATGAACCCGTCTGGGCGATCGGCACGGGTGAAACTGCAACCCCCGAGCAGGCACAGGAAATGCACGCCTTTATCCGTGAAACCGTTCTCGAAAAATTTGGAATCGATGTCGCCGATAGGGTGCGCATCCTCTATGGCGGCAGCGTCAAGCCCGACAATGCGGCCGAGATCTTTTCCAAACCCGATGTCGACGGCGGACTCATCGGCGGCGCATCGCTCAAGGCTGCAGATTTTGCGGCCATTGTGACTGCTGTGGCTATTTAACTA
>SXQR01000150.1 GCA_005792865.1 Flavobacterium sp.
AGCGCAGCGAACCCGATACCTTCAATAAGAGCGGCAGCAATAAGCATCGCTGTCTGGATCTTTCCGGTAGCTTCAGGCTGACGGGCGATAGCGTCCATTGCCGAACCACCGATGCGTCCGATACCGATACCAGCACCGATCACAACCAGTCCTGCTCCAATGATTTTAGGAATTTCCATATAAAATGTATTAAAAATTAAACATTCAAATTATTAGTGGTGCGCCTCCTCGTGGTGGTGCTCCTCGACCGCCGATCCAAAATAAAGGGCCGACAGCATCGTGAAAATATAAGCCTGCAACAGCGCCACCAGGATCTCGATGCACGAAATCGCGAATGACAGCAGGAATGAAAGGCTGCTTCCCAGCCAGTTCTTGAAAATAAAGATGAGCCCAATGAGCGACATCAAAACGATGTGCCCTGCGAAAATGTTCGCATAAAGACGGATCATGAGGGCGAACGGCTTGATGATGACACCCAGCAATTCGATTGGCGCAAGGATAATTTTCATCAGCATCGGTACGCCCGGCATCCAGAAAATGTGCCCCCAATAATTGCGGTTGGCCGTGAAGTTGGTGATCAGGAAGGTCATCAGCGCAAGCCCGAAAGTCACCGCAATGTTCCCGGTCACGTTGATTCCCAGCGGCGTCAATCCAAAAATGTTCAGGAACCAGACGAAGAAGAAAATCGTGAGCAGGTAACCCATGTAACGCTTGTAGTGCTTCTCGCCGATGTTTGGGATCGCGATCTCGTCGCGGACGTAAAGCACGATCGGTTCAAAAATCCTCGCGAATCCAGAAGAGATCCCGCCGTTTTTCGCAAAAGACTTGGCCAGGCCGGTGAACAGTACAAACATCAACACGGCCACGATCAACATGGTGAGCACGCCCTTGGTGATCGAGAAGTCAAGCGGCTTCTCATTTTCCGGGTGGTGTGGGTCGCCGATCAGCGTTCCCGCAGCATCGGTCTTGTAAATTTTTTCGTGGTGAAGCTTGTAGTAATTTCCGTTGGATTCGGCCACGGCATTTCCGTGGTCAAATTTAGACGATGAGAAAATATGCAAACCGTTGTCCCATAGGATGATCGGTAGGGGGAAGCCGTAATGGGCTCCTGTTTCGGCATCGCCAAAAAGGGTAAAATCGTGAGCGTCCAGAACGTGGTGGTCGATGTGCGCGCGGATCTGCGATTTCAGGTCGGCAGGTTCTCCGTGGTTATCGGCAATGGCCTGGTTGACGTGGGCTTCAACATGGTTCGGCGCCTGGATGGCATGACTCGAATCGGCATGCGCGGCCTGTGCAAATCCCGAAAGAGAGGCAAGGGAAACCGCGATAGTCAACAGGTGTTTTTTAAACGAAAAGAGCATATGCTTCTATGTCTGGTTTTTACTCGTCTGAAATTCGGTGCAAAGGTACATTTTTTCTGCATTGTCCAAGAACTTTAATACAATTTTTTAAAGTACTGGGCATCTGCACAATAAACCGCAAGAATCCAGCAATTATGGGCCGAATAATTGACAAATGTTAAATCGCGGAGAGATTGCTCATTTGTTTAGGATGCGGATGGAAATTACCGTCTCGATCGCAAGAAATATTGCGAATACGATAAAGAAGTTAAGTTTCTCAAATTCGTGCCCCGCCTCGAGCGCAGGCCGGACCATAAGATATGCCGCGCCAGCCTTGATGCAGGTCAAAAGCAGGAACGCCTGCCCCACCGAGTCGATGTTGCGTTTGCGGATCCTGAGCAGGATGCCGATGATCAAAACCGAGCAGATCCCAAAAAAGGTGTACACGGTCTCGGGTAACCGGATAAATTCACGCGTCTCTTCCCAACGGCCCGCAAAATGCAGGATCCCAAAATGAATGGCCAGGGCAATGGAAGCCGCGACCAAAAGTTCGCCGATGCGCGCCAATGAAGGATTTCGGGTCAATTTTTTCGGTTATTGATGTCCTTAAGCTGCCGGTTAAGGTTGTAGAAGGCGATGGCAACGCCCACGAGCGTGAGTACCTTGACATAAATATTGTGCTCGTTCTCATAACGCTCGTCCAGCCAGCCGCCAAACCAGGCGAACGCAAAAACGATCACGCCCATCTGGATTGGGATCGTGATCAGCGCGAGCCACTTGGTTTCAGGTCCTTTCTCGGGCATGTTGGATATTGGATTCGGGCAAGGCCGCGGTTTTATGGCTCTTCATGGCGCAGGTGGCGCTAAAGTCGGCGCCGGGTTCAACCGATAGTTTTCCCACGGTCACCTCGCCGTGGATGGACGCCTTGTTCTTGACATTCAGCATTTCGGCGACCTGGATCCGTCCCTCAAAACGGCCCTCAATGTCGGCATTCTTGCAGATGATGTCGCCCTTGACCGATCCCGCAGGACCAATCACGATCTTTCCGTTCGACTTAAAGTTCCCAACAAGTTCGCCGTCAAGCCTGAAGTCGGCATGCGAAATGATATCGCCCTTGATGGACGTCCCCTCGACGATCCTGTTGGTCTTCCCCAGCAGGTCGGTGTAGGATTTCGGGCTTTTTTCAAACATGGTTATCGTTTGGGTTGCTGCATTCCGGGCGATGGCGGTGGTCCGCCAAACTGTCCCGGAGGCAAGGCCTGCTCGTTTGGATTGCCCGGCCTGGGCTGGTTGCGGTTAGGGACCTGCGGATTCTGCATCTGGTTGGGCTGTTGTCCGGGTTGCTGCCCCGGTTTGCCCGGCGCGGACCCCGGAACCTGGTTTTGCGCCGGAACCTGATTGTCCTTTGGTCCTACAGCCCCGCGCGGCGTGGGCGAGGTGACCTGTTTCACCGGCGGCGTAAATGGCAGCTGGTTGGTTACCGACACATCGCTGAATTGCGGATTGGCCAGGTATTCGGCAAGGTTCTTCTTCATTTGGACGATCTCGTAATTCTGGCCCGAGATCACGATGGGTTCGTCGGGGAACTTGTAATCCTTGACTTCCTTGAGGATCGTCGCGATGTTTTTGGCCAGGTCCTCCGAGCGCATACCGTGGATCACGACGAAATTTTCGGTCTCGGTGTAAATGTCAAAAGATGTCGTAAGCCTGTCGATTTTCCGGTCGGTCGTGAACTTCTTGATTTTTTCCAGCATGTTCTTGACATTGGGCGCGTCGAGGCTTTTGGCCCGATAGAGGATCTTCCAGCTCGTGCTTTCGGCCTTCGAGAATTGCAGGTTGGCCAATGCGGGGATTTCCTTGCCAAGCAATGCCTCCGCCTGTTTTCCTTCGGGCGATGAGGGATAGTTGAGCGCAACAAAATTGAGCGCCTTGCGATACTCCTCGATGCCCCGCAGTTTGCCGATGGTATGCGCCTTCAACAATTCAAATTTAGACACGATCTCATCGCCGGTATACTGCTCTGTGGCCTGTTCTGCCAGCGATAGTACATTCTTGTAGTCGCCTGCCAAAAACTGTTTATACAATGCGTCATAGGAAGCTTCGGGCGCAAGGGTAGCATTGCTTTCAAGATTAGTGTTGCCCAGGATCTGCGCATAACGGGAATCGGGAAACTGGCCGATGATCCGGCCCTTCATGTCGGCGGCCTTCGCCGGGTCTATGAGCTCATAGATCTTGTAGAGGTTGTACATGGAAGGAAGCACGAGCCTTTCTTCGGGGTTCGATGCCAGCAACGCCTCAAGTTTATCGGCAGCCCTTTGGTATTCGCGGAACTTCTCTTTGTAAATTACGCCTAGCTGATAATAGGCAAAATTGCGTTCTCGCGAGAGGCTGTCCAATACCTTGCGGTCGGTCGGGATTTGCTGCAGATAGAAATCTGCCGAATACCTAAGCTCTTCGGCCTGGGCAATCGCCGCCGAATCCTTAGCCGCCCCTGACGGGTCACCGTCCTTGACCGCAACCGCATTGTTTTGGCGTTGCGCCGAAGTCCTCCAATTATGGACCAGTGCGCGGTCACCCCAATATTTTCGGAACTCCGCTTTACCAAAAGCAACGGTCGTAGGATTGTAAAAATAGAAATCGCTAGGATTTGATCCGGCAGATGAAGCGCCCGCCATAGTAGGGATATTTGGTCCGGGATTCTTTCCTCCCGAAACTCCGCGACCCGAGGTGGCATCGCCCTTGGGAACATTTTCGGCAAGGACCGCGCTCTTCGCATCGGCACCGCTCGTGCCCGAAATGTTGGCAGCCTCGGCCGCTAGTCTGGCCGCAACCTCCTTCTTGCGCGCGTCTTCTTTCTTGAGCTTTTCGATGTAATCCTCGTAGTATTTCCTGCGCGCCGGCTCGTCCATTGCGAC
>SXQR01000151.1 GCA_005792865.1 Flavobacterium sp.
AAAATTTGGAGATTTGTAATTAAGGAATTTGAAAATTTGGAAATTTGGAAATTTGAAAATGGGTAATTTTAACCTTCGTCTGTCATTTAGCCACGTCTTAAAATCAAAAATTTATAATTTATAATTTATAATTTTCACCGCAGCTTCACGTCCACCAAAACCGCCTTGTCCTCATAGTTGATGATCTCTAGTGCCACTCCCTGGTTTTTGGCGTTGCGCCCGTAAATAACGTACTTTTTGCCGCCGCGCTCGGGTTTGTTGGAGCGCTCGAAATCTACGTCGCCCTTTGTCAGTATCGCGCGAAAATCGGCCGAATCGATCAGCTTTCCTCCCATCTTGGCCTCGGCTTCCCTCGAATAGACGAATGGCTTTGACCGCAGGTTTTTCAACACGCGTGCGTTGGGAAAATAACTGCAGCTCGCCTCCTTGCCGTTGAGTATGAAAAAAACAAAAACGAGGCCTATGCAAAAACCCGCCAGGTAATAGGCAAGCCTGAATTGAAACTTCATCTGGAAAATTTTGGCAAAGGTAACCTAAAAAACGATCAGGTTGATGTCGCTGACCGGGAGCCCAAACCAGTCGCCGATAGTCCTGTTGGTCAGGATGCCATGGTAAAGGTAAACACCATTCTTGAGGCCGGGGTTGATGCGGATCGCGCTTTCGATGCCGCCGTCATCGGCAATGTCAAGCAGGTAAGGCGTCAGGATATTGCTGATGGAAACCGATGCTGTCTTGGAATACCGCGACGGGATGTTGGGCACGCAATAATGGATCACGCCGTATTTGAGGAAGGTGGGTTTTTCATGCGTGGTGACTTCGGAAGTCTCGAAACACCCCCCCGTATCGATGCTGACATCTACAATGACCGCACCGCGCTTCATGTGCTCGACCATGGTTTGCGAAACCAGCACCGGGCAACGCTCCTTGCCCCGCATGGCCCCAATGGCGACGTCGCACCTGCGCAGCGCCTTGAGCAGGGTCTTGGGCTGCACCGTCGAGGTGAAGATGCACTGGCTCAGGTTGTTTTGAAGCCGACGGAGCTTGGTGATGGAATTGTCGAAAACCTTGACGTTCGCGCCCAGGCCCAAAGCGGTTTTCGCGGCATACTCCCCCACTGTCCCGGCGCCTATGATCACCACGTCGGTTGGCGGGACGCCCGTGATGTTGCCAAAGAGCAGCCCTTTCCCAAATTCGTTGTTGATCATCAGTTCGGAGGCAATCAGTACCGATGCGGTGCCCGCGATCTCGCTCAGTGATTTCACTGCGGGGTACGTGCCGTCCACATCCTTGATGTATTCAAATGCGAGTGCGGTGATCTTTTTTCGCGTCAATGCCTCGAAATATTCCTTTTTGCGGGTCTTGATCTGGATGGCCGAAATGACGATGGTCTTGGGATTGACGGCCTCGATTTCCGCCATGGTAAGGGGTTCGACCTTGAGGATGATGGGGCAGCTCAGGACTTTCTGGGTATCGGAGGTGATCTCCGCCCCTGCCTCCGAGTACTCGGTGTCGCAGTAGCTCGACAGCAGCCCGGCCCCGGCCTCGATCATGACGCGATGGCCGTGCGAGGTGAGCGAGTTGACCGCGTCGGGTGTCAGGCAGATGCGCCGTTCCTGGTAACTTGTTTCCTTGGGAATCCCTATGAACAACTGGCTTTTATGTCGTTCGACTTCAAGTTTCTCCTCCTGGGGCAACAATTGCTGCTTTGTAAACGGCGTCAGTGACATGGATCAAAAATTTCCGGTCTAAATTAGCAATTAAAATTGAATGCCTGCGGAAAATTAAGCCCTTTAAGTAACCTTTACGGTGCGCATGCCATCCGGATTTTCAGTGATCGTGATGCTGTGGTAAAGTGATGGGAGCATATTGGGTATCTTCTCTGCCCATTCGATGAAGCAACGGCTACCCGAATGCAGGTACTCCTCGATGCCCATGTCAAGTGCCTCGGATTCGGCCTTGAGCCTGTAAACGTCAAAGTGGTAAACAGCCTCACCATTGGGCGTGCGGTATTCGTTGACAAGGGAAAATGTGGGGCTGGAAGTCGCATCGGTAATGCCAAGCACCCGGCATAAAGCCTTGATGAAAGTGGTCTTGCCGGCGCCCATGAGCCCGTTGAAAATGACCACCGGATGGGAAAGGCCGGACAGCACCTGCATTGCCGCATCATCGATCTGTTCAAGAGAAAAAGTGACCTGCATCATTTGGGATTGAAAACCAGGAAAGGCACGATCATCTCCTCCAGCGATATCCCGCCGTGCTGGTATGTATTGCGGTAATAGCTGACATAATGGTTGAAGTTGTTCACGTAGGCCAGGAAATAGTCATTCTTGGCAAAGATATAGGAACTGCTCATATTGATGGCCGGAAGCATGATGCTCTTGGGATCCTTGACCGCGTAAACGTCGCGGTCCTCATAGGTAAGGCTTCGCCCGGTCTTGTACCTGAGGTTCAGGCTCGTGTTCTTGTCACCGATGACCTTTGACGGGTTCTTGACGTTGATGGTGCCGTGGTCGGTGGTGATGATGAGCTTGAAACCCAGTTGCTGCGCCTGCTGGATGATCTCAAGCAGCGGTGAGTTGCGAAACCAGCTCAGGGTCAGCGATCGGTAGGCCTTGTCATCGGCGGCGAGTTCCTTGACCACTTCCATCTCGGTTTTGGCGTGGGAGAGCATGTCGATGAAATTATAGACGATGGTCACCAGGTCATTTCCTTTGTACGCCTTGAAATTCTCGACCAGCTTCTTGCCGCCCGCGAAATTCGTGATCTTGAAATAATCCTGCTTGATGTTCAGGCCGAGCCGCTTGAGGTGCGCGGTGAGGAATTCGGCTTCGTACAGGTTCTTTCCGCCTTCCTCGACATCGTTTTTCCAGTACTGCGGAAATTGTTTTTCCATCTCCAGCGGCGTCAGCCCCGAAAAGATCGCGTTTCGCGCATACTGGGTCGCCGTGGGCAGGATGGCATAGTAAGGGACTTCCTTTTCCAGTTTGTAATGGTTGGCGACGACACTCTCAAACGCCTTCCACTGGTCGTACCGCAAATTGTCGATGACCACAAAGAGGACGGGCTTGTCCTTCTTGACGATTTCCGGCACCACCAATTCGCGG
>SXQR01000152.1 GCA_005792865.1 Flavobacterium sp.
ATGAGCTCACGACCTTCGGGGACCTTTTTTCCTATACGATGTTTATCGGGATGCTGTTCAACCCGCTGCGCCAGATCGCCGACAAGTTCAACGAGATGCAGATGGGGATGATCGCCGCCAACCGCGTCTTTGCCATCCTGGACACCCGCGACCAGATCCAGGACACCGGCCGGATCGACGCGCCTCACTTTAGGGGCGACATCGCCTTTGACAACGTGCACTTTGGGTATATCGAGAACGAGGACGTTATCAAGGGCGTGGACCTTAGGATCCGCGCCGGCGAAACGGTTGCGATCGTGGGATCGACGGGAGCGGGTAAATCCACCATCATCAACCTGTTGAACCGCTTTTATGAGCTGCGCAGCGGGACGATCTCCATTGACGGCGAGGACATCACGCATTATACCTTGAGTTCGTTGCGCCGCCAGATCGCGGTGGTGCTGCAGGATGTTTTCCTTTTTGCCGATACGATACTGAACAACATAACCCTCGGTGACCCGAACGTCACGCGCGACGATGCGGTCGCCGCCGCCAAGGCCATCGGGGTGCACGACTTTATCATGAGCCTACCCGGCGGATATGAATACAATGTCAAGGAACGGGGGATCATGCTCTCATCGGGACAAAGGCAGCTTATCGCCTTTCTCCGCGCCTACGTGAGCAACCCGGGCATCCTGATCCTGGACGAGGCGACCTCCTCCATCGATTCGTATTCTGAAGAATTGATCCAGCGAGCCACCGAGACCATCACGCGCGGCCGCACCTCAATCGTGATCGCGCACCGGCTCGCCACCGTGGTGGGCGCCGACAGGATCGTAGTCATGGACAGGGGCCGGGTGGTGGAACAGGGCACGCACCACGAGCTCCTCGCCTATCCCGATGGCCATTACCGCAACCTCTACGAATCGCAGTTTTTGGTGGAGGAAAGCTCTTAGCGAGCCGTTTGGAGCAATTGCCGTTTTGTAATATTTGCGTACATTCGCTGGCAGAAAAATCACTTACGATGAAATACGATATTATTGTTTTGGGAAGCGGTCCGGGCGGTTATGTCACGGCCATCAGGGCCTCCCAACTTGGGTTCAAAACGGCCGTGATCGAGAAGGAAAGCCTGGGCGGCGTATGCCTCAATTGGGGTTGCATTCCCACGAAGGCGCTGCTCAAGTCGGCGCAGGTTTTTGATTACCTCAAGCACGCTTCGGATTACGGATTGACCATCTCTTCCTATGACAAGGATTTCGGTGCCGTGATTGGCCGCTCGCGCAGCGTGGCCGATGGCATGAGCAAAGGCGTCCAGTTCCTGATGAAGAAAAACAAGATTGACGTCATCGAAGGTTTCGGGAAATGCAAGCCCGGAAAGAAAGTGGAAGTAAAGAATGCCGCCGGTGAGACCACCGAATATTCGGCCGACCATATCATCATCGCTACCGGCGCACGCTCACGCGAATTGCCCAACCTCCCGCAGGATGGGAAGAAGGTGATCGGTTACCGCCAGGCGATGACGCTTGAACAGCAGCCCAAGTCCATGATCGTTGTAGGTTCGGGTGCGATCGGGGTCGAGTTCGCACATTTTTACAACGCGATGGGAACCGAGGTCACCATCGTGGAATACCTGCCCAACATCGTTCCGCTTGAGGACGAAGACATTTCCAAGCAGATGGAAAGCTCGATGAAGAAGGCCGGGGTGAAGATCATGACCAATGCCTCGGTGGAGCGCGTGGACACTTCCGGAAGCGGCGTCAAGGCGTTTGTCAAGACTGCCAAAGGTGAGGAAACCATTGAGGCCGACATCATCCTTTCGGCGGTGGGAATCAAGACCAACATCGAGGAAATCGGGCTCGAGCAGTGCGGCATAGCCACCGACCGCGACAAGATCCTCGTAAACGACTTTTACCAAACCAACATCCCGGGCTTCTACGCCATTGGCGCCGTGGGTCCCGGACCGGCGCTCGCACACGTGGCCTCGGCGGAAGGCATTACCTGCGTGGAGAAGATCGCCGGGATGCATGTTGACGCAATCGATTACGGAAACATTCCGGGCTGTACCTATGCCACGCCGGAGATTGCCTCTGTTGGCCTGACCGAAAAGCAGGCAAAGGAGAAAGGCTACGAACTCAAGATCGGGAAGTTCCCGTTCACGGCTTCGGGCAAGGCCAAGGCCGCCGGCACGCCCGATGGTTTTGTCAAGGTCATCTTTGACGCGAAGTACGGCGAATGGCTGGGCTGCCACATGATTGGCGCCGGCGTGACCGACATGATCGCCGAGGCGGTCGTCGCGCGCAAGCTCGAGACCACGGGCCACGAAGTCCTCAAGGCGATCCACCCGCACCCGACCATGAGCGAGGCCGTCATGGAGGCGGTGGCCGATGCCTATGGCGAGGTGATACATTTGTAAAAAAGGGCTTTGGCCCTTTTTTTATTATAAATTATAAATTATAAATTATAAATTATAGTGGGTTGCTGGTAGGATGAGTATCTGGTTTCAACAAATCATCACAATCAAAAATTAATTTGAATCCTGCTGAAGCGGATTTTTCCTTTTCCCCGGCAGCCCCGTGGGAATTTGCGTGAGCGGTTGAGGCGGCATCCTTTTGCGCTTGGAGATGTCCTGTTGCCAAGCCCGGAGCGCCCCGCAAAAGATAGAGCCGAAGACGCGACGGCGCGCGCGGCCATCCTGTTGCGCAACCCATTTCCGGGCGCCGGCACGCCCCTGCAAAAAAAATTGTAACGTATTGCTGCAAAGGGCGTCCAAAAGGCAATCATCAATCATCAATCAAAAAAAATGAAACGGACAATCAGGTATGCCGGCCTCGCACTCGTCATTGCGGTCGCCGGCTTTTTTATTCTGCTTTTCACGGGTACCATTTGGCGATCGCCAGGCTATCTCGCCGCCTCACCGGCCGACCTGCCCGCTCCCATCATCTCCATGCGGGCATATGACACGCTCGCCGACCACCAACGGCCCTACCTTTACCACCTCAAGGACGGCCGTGGGGAAATCCATGTGATGGGCATTGACCACACCCGCGACCCCGAAGACCCGCAGATTTCACTGATTGCCGCCACCTGGAACAGCGCAAAGCCGGACATTGCCTTCGTGGAGGGCCGGCTTGGATTTTTATTCCAGGGCATTCAGGACCCCGTGCGCGAATACGGCGAGAACGGCCTGACCGTGAGCCTGGCCAAGGACGCCGGAGTCCCTTATTTTACATGGGAGCCGCGCCGCGAGGACGAGGTGGCCATCGTGCTGAAGAAGTTTATGCCGCAGCAGGCCGCGATGTTTTATGCGCTGAGACCTTATTTGAGCAACTTCAGGTTTGGCAAACCCGAAAATCCCGACGCGGTGATGCAGGAGCTCATCGATTCCCGTACGGATTACGATGGCATTCGCGGACAGATCTCATCAGTGGCCCAACTTGACCAAATATGGAAGCGTGATTTTGGGCATCTTGGCGATTGGCGCGACATGAGCGACGAACTCGGCTGGCCCGAGGGATACCTTTTTGACATTTTTTCGCTGTCCAACGATATCAGGGACCGCCATCTTTGTGCGCTGCTATTGCAGGAAGCCCGAGACGGGAAAAAGGTTTTCGTGACGATGGGCTCTAGCCACGCCTTCAGGATCGAAGGGGCGCTTCGCTCGGGAATGCGCACGGTACGTTCGAGGGCGTAATGGCCGGATAGTCCTTTTGGGATTTTCGGAGGGAAAACCGCGTGTCGGTGGTGTGATATGTTCGGTTATTGTGCCGATGTAGTCACAAGACCGATGAAATATCAAGACAGGCCCGTTGCAGTCCTTTTCAAAGCTTTCCATCGCGACATGGATGTTTTGTGCATCCGTATTGAATGTGATTACAAGTTGAGCACGGCGCTCCGGTATGAACTTGAGGCGATCTTTAGCATTACCAAAAAAGTGTGGTATGTTCCGTTTACGGATCTTCACGTGAAGAAAGTGTACCGATTCCTGAAAGGCCATGCCGATATTGATGATTCGCGCCTGACCGAAAGCCTCGACAGGGAACATTACAACCTGCACGACATAGAATTGAGCCCTGTGCACGCGCGCGCGGTGAGAAGGTTTTCCCGATGGATGGAGGCCAAGCGGTACAGCTCTTCTTCCATTGATTCCTATACGGGCATCATCGTGTTTTTCCTAAAATATGTCCAGAAACGCCAGATCGCCGAGATCACGCCCATCACCGTTTCGCAGTTCAATTATGAATTTATCGTGAAACCCGGTAAATCTGTTTCCTACCACAACCAGGCAATCAATGCGCTGAAACAATTTTTCACCTACAGCAAAATGACCGTGGAAGTGGAACATCTCGAACGGCCGCGCCGGGACAAGAAGCTGCCCGTGATCCTGAGCATGGACGAGGTCAGGCGGCTGTTGGATTGCACAGTCAACCTCAAGCACAAAGTCTTGCTTAGCCTGATCTATTCCGGTGGATTCAGGATAAGTGAGGTTTTAAAACTCCGGCTCGACGATATTGACAGCCAGCGCATGCTTATCCATGTGCGGGACGCGAAAGGCCGCAAAGACCGGTATACGCTCCTATCCCAACGGGCTTTGTTGCTGTTGAGGGAGTATTATAAAGTCTACCGGCCAAAAACTTTTCTTTTTGAGGGCGCATACGGCGCACAGTACGGTCAACGCGCGGCGCAACAGGTGCTTCAGGCGTCGGCCCGCCGCGCCGGGATTACCAAAAAAATCACGCTGCACAGCCTGAGGCATAGTTTCGCGACGCATCTGTTGGAAAACGGGACCGACCTGAGGTATATCCAGACCCTTTTGGGGCATTCCAGTCCAAAAACAACCATGATCTACACGCATGTTTCCACCGCGACCATGCAGAACATCCGCAACCCGTTGGATTATTAGTATATTGCACCAAACCTGCGCCTATCTCCCCAGTGTTGAACATTTCAGGAGGGTTTTGTGCGGGGATAAACTAGTTGGGCG
>SXQR01000153.1 GCA_005792865.1 Flavobacterium sp.
ATGAAATTGGCGAAGATCGGGCCCTTCTTGATGGAGAAGTCGTTTTGCTTGATGTTGTAGATCATGGTCCCGACCACATCGGCGGGAAGCAGGTCCGGGGTAAACTGGATGCTGCTGAACGATGCATCTATGGCCTGCGAAAGAGTGTTGATCGCAAGTGTTTTGGCCAATCCGGGTACGCCTTCAAGTAAAATATGCCCTTGGCCCAAAAGCCCGATGAGCAACCTTTCGGTCATGTGCTTCTGGCCCACAATGACCTTGTTCATTTCCATCATCAGCAAATCAATGAAAGCGCTTTCGCGCTCTATCTTCTCATTGATCTCGCGGATATTCATCGTAGCCGTGTTTTCTTCCATAGTGAGGGCCGGGATTCCCGACTGTTAATTTTTAGGTGGTGCAAATTGAATATTTTTTAAAAGGCTTCCTGTTAACAATTGGTTAAAAAAGAAAAGGCTATCCCAATGAGGACAGCCTTTTAGCAAACTTTATGACGGTTTAACTTTCTATAATGAAATGTTGCCTACCGATGTCTCCTCGCCGTTGACCACCGTGACGTTTTCCACCGTGAAAACCGCCAGTCCCGAAGTTGCATCGGGCGTGAGGGTCAGCGTATAGGTTCCCGTCGGGATTCCGTGGATGACAAATACACCTTCGGCGTTCGTATCGGCATTGACCGTAGTGCCGTTAACGGTCACCGAAGCGGTTACCGGGACATCGGCCGGAATGACAATGCCCGTGATGGAGCCCGAAGCTTCCTCGGCAGTCACACGGATAACGGGATGCAGGTTGTAATTTCCAGATGCACCCGCTTCAACGACTGATTGGTGCACGTCAAAGTCCAGCAAGAATTCATACAATACGTTGGCTTCAAGCTCCTGGTCGATCTGCAATTTCAAACCAGATTGCTGCGCACTCGGGGTATTGAGCGGATAGGTCACGCCGTCTTTTACCACCGTGTTGTCATCGCCAAGGATCAGCCTGATCTGGCCAAGGTGGCCGGCCGGGATTTCCTCATCGGCGAGCATCACGGTAACGCCGCCGGTAAGGTCCAGCAGATTGTATATGCCGGTGTTGGCGGTCTCAAGGTCAACCCAGCCGTCCTCACCATCATCGTTGGTCACTTTATATTTAACGCCAATTACCTCAACGTTGACCTCGTCATAATCGCCGGGAGCGTCGGTCATGGTGACGCGGATACGCGAAGTCCCATCGACACCGTCATTATCGTCATCGTCATCGCAGGAAACCGAAAAAAAGGCGATCAATGCCGCCGCCGAAACGCTCTTCAAAAAATTTGAAATTTTCATGTTGGTTAAGATTTAGAATTTGTTACATTTCGTAACGGCGTTTTAACGCTGCCCAACATATTCTTAACAGGAGATTCTGACAGAATTATGAAAAGTTTATCAAACATCGCGGCAGGCACCATGAATTGGGGCGAATGGGGCCGCAAACTTTCGCCCGACGGCATGGCGCACCTCATCGAGACCTATTTGGAGAACGGCATCGACACGTTTGACCATGCCGATATTTATGGCGGCTATACCACCGAAGCCGATTTTGGCAAAGCGCTGGAAATTGCGGGCGTTGGCCGGGATTCGGTAAAGCTGGTATCGAAATGCGGGATCGGGCACGTCTCGGGAGATCGCGGGTACAAGATCAAGCACTACAATTACTCGGGCGATTACATTTTGTGGTCGGTGGAGCGATCGTTGAAAAACCTGAGGACCCATTACCTGGACCTGCTCCTGCTGCACCGGCCCAGCCCGCTGATGGATCCCCACGAAATCGCGCAGGCCGTGGAAAAGCTCAAACACGAAGGGAAGATTCTGGACTTCGGGGTTTCCAATTTCTCGCCCATCCAAACCGATCTCATCCGCAAGTGCACCCCCGTTTCCCATAACCAGATTTCCTTTTCCATCACCCATCCTGAGGCGATGACCGACGGCACGATAGACCATATGCGCCTGCACGATATCCGCCCGATGGCCTGGAGCCCACTGGGAACCGTATTCAAGACCTCGGATGCGCAATCGCAAAGGCTGGCGGAACTTTTGGGAACCCTTTCGGTAAAATACGGTGCCACTCCGTCGCGCATCCTGATTGCCTGGATCATGATGCATCCGGCGCGGATCATCCCTGTCCTTGGTACCGCCGACTTTGAAAGGATCAAAGACCTCGCGCAGTCCGGCGAATTGCGGCTGGAACTTGAGGATTGGTTTGCCCTGTGGGAACAAAGCCGGGGCTCTAAAATTCCATGACATGAAGCATTCTCAAAAAACCGCGCTCATTACAGGCGCCACAAGCGGAATAGGGCGCGCGACGGCCCAAAATTTTGCGGCAAACGGGTTTCGGCTCATCCTTTGCGGCAGGCGCGGAGACAGGCTGCGCGAGCTGCAGGCCGAGCTGGCGGGAACCGATGTGCACCTGCTGGAATTCGACGTTCGGGATGCCGATGCGGTACAGAAGGCCATTGGTGACCTTCCCGACGGTTTTGACCGGATCGACATTCTGGTCAACAATGCGGGTAACGCGCACGGGCTTGACCCGGTCCAATCCGGCGACCTTGCCGATTGGGATGCCATGATCGACATCAATGTCAAGGGATTGCTCTATGTGTCGCAGGCCGTCATTCCGCAGATGGTGGCGCGACGGTCCGGACACATAATCAATATTGGAAGTACCGCGGCAAAGGAGGTATATCCCGGCGGGAACGTTTATTGTGCCAGCAAACACGCTGTGGATGCCATCAGCCAGGGGATGCGCATGGACCTGAACCCATATGGCATCAAGGTGGGCTGTATCAATCCGGGCATGGTGGAAACCGAATTTTCCGAGGTTCGCTTCAAGGGCGACCGCGACCGTGCCGCCAAGGTCTATGCGGGATTTGAACCGCTCCGCCCTGAAGACGTGGCCGATATCATCTATTTCACGGTATCGCGCCCGGCGCACGTCAATATTGCGGACCTGATCGTATTCCCGACGGCGCAGGCCTCGTCGACAATCGTGAACCGGAAAGTTTAAGTTTTAGCGAGCACCGCACCCCCTATGGAAGTGAAAATCCTTTTGAGCGCGTAGCGAGCGTGAGGATTGCAGCGAACAGCTGAAATCATAAATAGCGAAGCGGGCAAAAGATTGCAGCGAACAGCGGGCAATGCTGCCCAGATAAAATTATGATCAACAAGCGACTTCTCATCAAAAACCTGCTCGCGCACAATGACGAGAACAGTTTCTATGACAAGAAGCGCCAGTTGAACCTGCACACGCGGGAGGGAAAGGCCAAGTTTTTGAAGCACATCTGCGCGCTTTCGAATTCGAATCCGGCCAATAATTCCTACATCGTCGTGGGCGTTGAGGACCAGGACAACGCGATAACGGGCGATGATTTCTTCGACGACAGCCGAATCCAAAACCTTATCAACGCTTTCCTGGAGAATCCCCCAAAAATCCAGTATGAGAATGTTCCGTTCCCCAACCTGCCAAAGGACAAGGTCGTGGGGCTGGTCACCATCAAACCGAATAAGCAAATTTCTTCTTTCAAAAAGAACATACATACGATCGTCCAGGGAACCGTCTTTGAACGGCGGGGCAGCAACACCGTTCCCGTGGAAAATCTCGCTCCATGGACGCAGCGCAAGGGAACGCTCAATACTGAAACGGTTACCGCAATTGAAAATGCGGCCCGCAACAGCATCGCCCACACATTAGACGGCGTGATCAATTTCACGAATATCCGCCACCGCGACATGGAACCCAAGTACAAAGTGTTCAAGGAACTGTTCGTGATTTGCTGGGCAGGTATTCCAAAACGCGTGCGGGACAAGATTTTTCTCTCCCGCGTGGACATCGAACTCATCAACGAGCAGGTCAAGCTGTTCTATTCGGCGTTGGACGAGGTGATCATCTCCTATGACAACGATTCCTTTACCATAGTGGAATACGTGCCACTTGGCCTCAATGACAAAACGAGCTATTATCCCCTGGAGCGCCAGACCATCCGTTTCTTTGACAATGGTTATTACAAGATCGAGCGCCAGATGCTTTTTGAGCCTCCTGAATACAACCGGCGGCTCCTGCACCACATTTACAATTCCGGGCAGGCGCTCCTTGCCAGGCTGGCATCTTCTACCCCGCTCGGGCCGCACGATTTGCGGGATCTGGAGAACCTGCCCTCTACCCTCATGATCTGCTACCTCAACAGATTTGAGGATGCGCGACAGATATTGATCGACGCAAAACCACTTCTCAAACCCTATCCCGCGGCTTATCTCGCCTTCAAGGAATCGATGCGGATCCTGCGCAAGATGAAGTACGACACGCAGTGATCAGTCAAATTCATTGAGTCCGTACAATATTTCCTTCATCTTGCTGCCGTTGATCTCGACGGGCCTGTACGCGACATTGAACTTCTCAATTGCCACGTCGATATCGGAGCGAAGCTTGAGGTATTCAGGCGGCAGGCGCGTTTCGCAGGCCTTCTGGTTTTCATAGCTGTTGAGTATGATCCGGAATTTTTCGTAAAACTTTCCGCCCTGTTCGATATAGGCGTTATACTGCGTGATGTACTGCAAAAGGCGGTCGATGGGAAATTCCATGTTGACCTGCATCTTGTATTGCGCCGTGCCCGTAGTTGATTTTAGCTTGACCAGATACTCGTCCATTTTTTGCGTGAAGGTCTCCCAATCATCGTGCGCGCGGCAATTCTCCAGTGTCGCGACATAGCCGATGGGTTTCGCATAATCGCGGAAAAGCACCTCGATCTCCTGCTTCATCCGCACATTGCTGGTTTGCAGGAACGCGGTTTCAAAATAGATCGTGTTGAGGTCGTTTTGCATGCGGAGGGTAAAGTCCAGTATGCATTCGACCGAAGCGAGTTGCTTCTCCTTTTCCTCGCGGCTTAGGCCAGATCCCAGCATATTGGTGAAGGTCTGGACCACCGACACGATGGCATTAGTGCCCAGGATCGCAGAAAGGTCAAACCCGCGCCTGTCCTTTTTTTCGGCTAAAGTTTCCTGGAGTTTGGCATATTCGGGATATTGCGTAGGATTGGCGATGCGGTTGATTTCACCAAGGGTCCGTACCGATGCGAAATGATGGTCCAGCCCCAGGACCTTTTCATACAAAATCTTAATGATCTGCAAGCCTTTGAGGTACCGGACCTTGGAAATCTCGCTGACACTGTCCAATTTGAGCATCCTGATTTCCTCACGGATTTCCTCACGCCTGATCAATGAGCGCATCTTTGCCTCGGTCGAATTGGCCGTGACGAATGACGCCCGCTCATCGGCAAGCGCCAATTCAAGGCGCTCGATCGAGGGCGCATACCGCGATTCGATGCAAGTGAGTTCGGCCGAAAGTTCCCGGAAGATGCGCGTCGTTTCGTCCTCGAAGGCATGGAGGCCGGGACTTACCGTCACAAAGGTTAAATGGCAGATGAAAAGCTTGAAAAACATGCCGCACATCAAACAAACCCCATTTCCCGCGCGACGCTCACAATATCTTTATCCTGCCCCGAACCTATGCAGAAATAATCCTTTATCTGGGCCTTGCGCTTCTCGATCGCGCTGAGCGACAGGTGGACATGGTCTGGCAGGTGCTTGGTCTTGACGCCCCTGGAGAGGTAGTGGATGATCTGCCTGTTTAAGCTGTCCAGGTAGTCTGCGCGTGCGAGCATGTACTTCATCCGCTCCACCACGGTCTCGCTGTGGTAGGTTCCGCCCGATATGATATAGTCAAACGCGCGCAGCAGATCCTCGGCGTTGAAATCGCTTTTGACCAAAAGCCCCTCCGGTTGCAACTTGTTGATGATGTTGTACAGCACGAACGCCTCAACGTGCGAGGTAAGGAAGACGAGCCTTGCGCGGGGCATGTTCCGCCGAATGAGCGGGCCGAGGTCGCACCCCGATTTGATATTCCTGGATTCAAATGCCGGTAGGTTTTGGTCCAGAAATACGATGTCATACTTGGCGGCTGCAGGTGAGTGGATCAGGTGATAGGCCGCCTCGCAGTCATGGCAGGCGGTGGCCTCGATCTCAATGCCGCGGCGGTTGTAGGAAAGGATGGTTTTGTAGCCCTCGATCTGGGACGGATGATCATCGATCATCAGGATTTTCTTTGGCGTGGAATTCATGATATGGCGTATAAATGATTATCGGCAAAAAAACGACAGCCATTGCGGCTGCCGTCTAACTTAACCCAAACCGACCCGGATCGTGGCAAAATTTTAAGTGACGTGGCTTATATTGATCGAATCATTGCCGGGTCGTAAACATTTAATAAAATTATCGATCAGATGTTTGCCGTTCCTGCGGCTTTTCTGTAAATTATGTTAAGGGGATTTCGGTTACTTTTGCAAAATCAATTGAAATGTCGCAACGAACACTTGTCATAGGAGATATACACGGCGGCCTTCGCGCGCTGCGGCAAGTCCTGGAGCGTTCCGGGGCTACCGAAAATGACCGCCTGATATTCCTGGGCGACTACGTGGACAGCTGGAGCGAATCGCCCCAGGTCCTGGATTACCTGATCGTGCTCCAGGCAACGCACAATTGCATCTACATGCGCGGCAACCACGACGACCTGCTCCTGCAATGGCTTCGGGGCACGGAGAATGAACTGTGGTTCCAACACGGTGGAGAGGCTACCATCAAGTCCTATTCAATGTTGGGCGCTGAGGTCAAACAGCGGCACATCGAATTCCTGGATACGCTTCGATACTACTTCATCGATGGCCGCAACCGACTCTTTGTCCACGCGGGATTCACGAATTTGCACGGCATAGCGCACGAACATTATCCGAGGCTGGCCTTTTGGGACCGAACACTTTGGGAAACGGCCGTCAGTTTTGATAAATCACTAACTCCCGATGACATTGCCTATCCCAAAAGACTGACCTTATATAACGAAATCTACATCGGTCACACACCGGTCACAAAAATCGGGAAGACCACACCCGTGCAAATGGGCAATGTGTGGAATGTGGACACCGGCGCCGCTTTCTACGGGCCGCTGACG
>SXQR01000154.1 GCA_005792865.1 Flavobacterium sp.
GAAGACATCAAAAAAGGCCAGGCGCTGGTGATGATCCAGTCCAAGACCGAATACCCGAATTACTACTTCAGGAATTTCAGGAAGAAGAATGCCCTGACCCCGATCACGAGCTTCAAGAATCCATTTGCGAGCCTGAAAGACGTGCACAAGGAAGTCATCAAATACAAGCGCGCGGACGGTGTTGACCTGACCGGCACCCTTTACCTGCCCGCCGGATATGACCGCACCAAGAAAGAGAAGTTGCCTCTTTTGATCTGGGCTTACCCCGCGGAATACAAGGACAAGAGCAGCGCGGGCCAGAGCACGCAAAACCCAAATGAATTCACGTTCCCCAATTACGGCTCCTTTGTTTATTGGGTGACCCGTGGTTACGCGGTGCTTGACGATGCGGCTTTCCCCATCATTGGCGAGGGCACGACCGAACCCAACGACTCATTTGTGAAGCAACTCGTGGACAACGCGAAGGCGGCCATCGATGCCGTGGACAACCTGGGCTATATTGACCGCAAGCGCGTGGGCGTGGGCGGACATTCCTACGGGGCCTTCATGACCGCGAACCTTTTGACGCACTCAGACCTTTTTGCCTGCGGGATCGCCCGCAGCGGCGCGTATAACCGTACCCTGACGCCTTTTGGCTTCCAGAGCGAACAGCGCAACTATTGGGAATCGCCCGAGGTTTACAACACGATGTCCCCTTTCATGAACGCGCACAAGATGAAGACGCCGATGTTGCTCGTGCACGGGGAGGCCGACAACAATCCCGGAACTTTTACGCTGCAGACCGAAAGGTATTTCCAGGCGCTCAAGGGGCTTGGCGCTCCTGCCAGGATGGTGATCCTGCCCAAGGAATCGCACGGGTATGCCGCCCGGGAGAACATCCTGCACCTCTTGTGGGAACAGGACCAGTTTTTGGAAAAGCACCTGAAACCCGACGCGAAGTTGACCGCTGAAAAATAATCAAGAGGCATCCCGAGGGGTGCCTTTTTTATACCGATATGCGAATGGAGGTCCCCGACGGGATGGCCTGGGGATGCGAGATAAAGAGCGTGACGCCCGATGCTTCGGCTTCTATGAGGTGATCGGCGCCGCGGAAATAGCTGTGTTTGACCGATGCAGTAATGGGGCCTTCGCCTATGTGCATCTGGTGTGGATAAAGGATCAGGGGTCGCGGGTTCCCGAGGCCGGCAAAATTTGGGGGCAACGACGAGACGTCGCCCAGAAGTGACGCTGCATAAAGATCCGGTGGATGGCCATACAAGTCTTTTGGCGTGAACAAATTCGGCGCAAGCCCGGACCGCATGACCAGCACCTGGGAGGCGAATGACAGGACGTCCTCGGCATCATGCGTGGCGACGATACAGGTGATCGCATTTTCGCGGCAGTAATTGAAGAGGTTGCGGCGCAGCCCCGAGGTATGGAAGGCGTCGATTTGGCTGAAGGGTTCGTCGAGCAGCAGCAATTGCGGGCCCGGGGCCAGCGCCATGGCTAATGCGGCGCGCTGTTGCTGCCCCCCGCTTATAAGATGCGGCTTTTGGGATGCAAGCCCTGCAATGTCCACGAGTTCCAGCATTTCCATAACGCGCTGTCGCTTGGCGGCCTTGTTGGTGTTGGAGAGGTCTCGGCCCACATTTTCGGCCACCGTGGCATAGGGCATCAGCCCGAAATCCTGCGCGAGGTACTTGACACCGGGCATTCCGGGCAAAAGGGAATTGGAAGGATTGGGGACGGGGTTGCCGTCAAACGCAATTTGGCCTGCATCGGGTTTGAGCGCCCCGAAAATGAGTTTGAGCAGCGTGCTCTTTCCGCAGCCGCTTTCGCCGATGAGCGAGAGATTTGCCCCGGCCGGTATTGAGAAGGTCAGGCCCTCCACGATGGAACGCGCGCCATAGGAAAACGAAACGCCTGAAAGGGAAAGCATTTGGCAAAAGTACAAAAGATAAGAGCGCCCGTTGGACGCTCCCATCAAACCTAACCAATAAACAAACTAGAATGCGCATTGCGCTAAGAACGTGATGAATTTACGAAGCCGCGCCCGAAAAGGTTTTTGAACAACCGTTAAAGTTCAGGCAAAAAAAAAGAGGCCCGCAAAGGCCTCTCTTCCAGGTAACAAAATGTTTATTTTTTGGCTTCGGCCTCGGCGTCCTTCACCATCTTGTCGTTGGCCGTGATCGCGAATTCCACACGGCGGTTCTCGCTGCGGCCCTGGATGGTCTCATTGCTGGCAATGGGATCGGCGATTCCGAGTCCGGTAGTTTTGAAACGTCCTGACCTGAGGCCTTTGTCAATGAGGTAACGGCGAACGGATTCGGCGCGGTCTTTTGAAAGGCGCAGGTTGTAATCTTCAGGCCCCGTTGAATCGGTGTAGCCAAAAATCTGGATATCGGTATCGGGATATTCATTGAAGATCGGAACCAGTTTGTCCAGGTTGGCCTGTGCCTGTGCGGTCAGGGTGGACTTGTTGGTATCGAAACGGACCGCGTTTTCCTTGAGCGTCAGCTTGATCCCCTCGCCCACGCGCTCGACTTCGGCGCCCGGCACGGCATTGTCGATCTCGCGTGCCTGCTTGTCCATCTTGTTGCCGATGACACCGCCGGCCACACCGCCCACGACACCGCCGATGATGGCACCCAGAGCACCTTTTCCGCCCTTGCCGGCATTGTTGCCGATCACGCCACCGATCACGGCACCACTGGCCGCACCGATCGCGACGCCGCGCTGTTCACGGCTTGTGTTCTTGACGGCCTCGCAACCGCCCAGGATTGTCCCCAGGCCAAAAAGCCCGGTAAAAGTCAATATTGCTAATCTTTTCATGTTTTTGGGGTTTAGATTTTTTCGAATTTATAGACTACGTTCTGGCGTTTTCCGCCGATTTCCACCATATCGATCAGCTCGAAGGACCGCTCGGTCTGGTTGGCGACATCCAACACGTAGCCGTCACGTACCTTGCGGGCTTTTTCGCCGGCATCAAGTACCTTGAGCACGAATTGGTTATTCTTGTTGCGGTACCAGGTAATGGGGGAACGGAATGACTGGCAGCCGGCATTGGATGAGTTGAGTGTCATGTCTCCTTTGTTGTTGCTGGCGACGAATTTCCAGCGGCTTCCCACGAAGCACTGGGAGTCACCCAACTGGAAGGAATTGATCTTGATCATGTCGTCCATTGGCGTGGTGACCGATGTGATGGTCCAGTTGCCGTCCATCATGCGCTCGGCTTTTTGGTCCAATTTGACGCTGGTGGGCGATTTGGATTTGCACGATACGATAAGCAGCAGGAACGTGCAAAATAAAATC
>SXQR01000155.1 GCA_005792865.1 Flavobacterium sp.
GCTGCGCCCATGGCCTCGCGAAGTTCATCGGTCATGAACGGGGAAGGCGTTTCCTCGGTGAGTTTTTGATGCCGGCGCTGTACCGAACAATCGCGTTCACTTAGGTGGCAGGCCTTTCCATATGCGTCTCCCACAACCTGGATTTCAATGTGGCGTGGCTCCTCGATGAGTTTTTCCATGTACATGCCGTCGTTGCCAAAGGCGGCACCGGCTTCCATACGGGCACTTTCCCACGCTTTTTCAAGGTCGGCTTCTTTCCAGACGGCGCGCATTCCCTTTCCACCGCCACCGGCCGTGGCCTTGAGCATGACGGGGTAACCGATCTCGAGGGCAATTTTCTTTGCCTCGTCAAAAGATTGCAAAATGCCTTCCGAACCCGGGACGCAAGGTACGCCGGCCTCCTTCATGGTGGCTTTCGCGGTGGCCTTGTCCCCCATCTTGTCGATCATCTCCGGCGACGCGCCGATAAATTTGATCTTGTGCTCCTGGCAGATCTTGGAAAACTTCGCGTTCTCTGACAAAAACCCGTAACCGGGATGGATCGCGTCGGCATTGGTGATCTCGGCCGCGGCGATGATATTGGACATTTTAAGGTAGGACAGGTTGCTTGGCGGAGGCCCGATGCAAACCGCCTCGTCGGCAAAGCGGACGTGCAGGCTTTCGGCATCGGCGGTGGAATAGACCGCTACGGTCTTGATTCCCATTTCGCGGCAGGTCCTGATGACCCGCAAAGCGATTTCGCCCCTGTTGGCTATGAGTACTTTTTTGAACATAAATCGAAAATTTGAAGATTTGAAAATTTGAAGATTTGAAAATGCAGGACACATTAATGTAGCCGCATCATATTCAAATTATCAAATTTAGTTTGGCTCGATCAGGAACAACGGCTGGTCAAATTCAACCGGAGACATGTCGTCAACCAGTATCTTCACGATTTTCCCTGCATATTCAGACTCGATTTCATTAAAGAGTTTCATGGCCTCGATCACGCAAAGCACGTCGCCTTTTGCGATGGTGCTTCCCACCTCCACAAATACGGGTTTGTCCGGTGACGGCTTGCGGTAAAATGTTCCGATGATGGGCGACTTGATCGTGATGTACTTCGAATCATCGGATGACGCGGGTGCCTGGGCCTGTGGCGCTGGTGCCGATTGAGGGGCAGCGGCCATCTGCGGCGCAGGTTGTTGCTGCATCACCGGTGCGTGCTGCACATAAGAGTACTCGGGTGCGCCTGCCTCGGTGGTGGTTTTGATCGTGATCTTGAAATCATCCATTTCCAGTTTCACTTCGGTCGCGCCGGACTTGGCCACGAACTTGATCAGGTTTTGAATCTCTCTGATATCCATAATGAGTATTTTTCGTGATTGGTTTATTTTTTATCGTAAGCCCATTTGAGGTAAATCGCGCCCCAGGTAAATCCGCCGCCGAATGCCGCGAAAATGAGGTTGTCGCCCTTCTTGAACTTGTCTTCAAAATCGTGGAGCAACAAAGGCAGCGTTGCCGATGTTGTGTTGCCGTACCGATGGATGTTCACCAGGACTTTCTCGTCATCGAGTTCCATGCGCTGGGCAGTGGCGTCGATGATGCGCTTGTTGGCCTGGTGCGCGATGAGCCAGTCCACTGATTCGCGGGTGAGCCCGTTGCGCTGCATGATCTTCTCGCTCACGTCGGCCATTCCGGTCACGGCGTATTTGAAAACGGTTTTCCCGTCCTGGAACACGTAGTGCTGACGGTTCTCGACGGTCTCGGCAGAAGCGGGCAAAATGGAACCGCCCGCGTCGATCTTGAGGTATTCCCGACCGATGCCATCGGAACGCAGGAACTCATCCCGGAGCCCGAGGCCATCGGTATTGGGTTCAAAAAGAACCGCGCCCGCGCCATCCCCAAAGATGATGCACGTGGCGCGGTCCGTATAATCAATGATAGAAGACATCTTGTCGGCACCAATGAGCAGTACCTTCTTGTAACGTCCCGATTCTATGTAGGCGGCGGCGGTGGACATTCCGTACAGGAAGCTTGAACAGGCCGCTTGCAGGTCATAGGCGAAAGCGTTTACGGCACCAATTTGCGAAGCCACAAAAACACCGGTTGCCGCGACGGGCATATCAGGTGTGGTGGTCGCCATCAGCACCATATCTATTTCCTTTGGATCTATGTTGGCTTTGGCGATCAGGTCCTTGGCCGCGCGGATCGCCATGAAAGACGTTCCCTGGCCCTTTTCCTTGAGCAACCTGCGCTCCTTGATTCCGGTACGCGTGGTGATCCATTCGTCGTTTGTGTCAACCATGGTTTCCAAAACTGCGTTCGAAAGCACGTAATCCGGCACGAACGCACCAACTGCCGTAATTGCGGCTGTAACTTTATTCATGGTAGGTTTTTCTTTGGATTGGCCCACTTTATAAGGGGTGGAATTTACAAAAAAAATACGTAATGGTACTTTGCAATGGGCTTTATTTGGCCTCACAGATAGCCAATAAAAAAAACTCCCACCAAGTGAGAGTTTAGGATTGCAAAGCGCATCGCCAATTAGGCGACTGCAACTTGTTTGTCGATTACAACCTGAC
>SXQR01000156.1 GCA_005792865.1 Flavobacterium sp.
GTTGACCCCAACCACCATGATCACATGCGGGCGGCTGCCTTCGGGAATGGAAACCTCGGACGCGTCACTGGCATCGATCTCAGAAAGCAGGCCGGCGATTTCCTCGCGCAGGATTTTGTTGAGCTCGTCGGTACCAAGGTATTTGTCTTCGGCGACGCGCTTCTCGATGCGCTTGATGATCTTGAGCGTGGTCTCGACGCCAACATCCGAAGATACCAGGACTTCCTCAAGGTTGTCCAGGACATCGTCGTCCACGCGGGATTTGCCGGCTACGGCCTTGGTGAGTTTGGAGAAGAAGCTTTCCTTGGTCTTTTCAAGCCCTTTGTCCAGGGACTGCTTGGATTCTTCGCTTATTTTTTTCTCGGAAGAGAAGAGTTTTTTGAAAAATGACACGGGCGGTGTATTAAGAAAAGTTGTAAAGTTATAAAGTTGCACGTTAAAAAGTTCGCAAGTTATAAGGTTGCGGTGAATAAGGCGCATTTGGTATTCCGGATGCCTGGCCCCGATGGGAGCGACGCGAGGCCAATGGCCGAACTGGCGCAGCACATCCCTTGGCGGCGCAAACCTCAAAGGTCTTAAAGACCTTTGAGGTTTTAAACGCCCGGCCAAAGATACAGAGACAGCAGGTTCCCGGCTCCTGCAAAACCGCAAAAATATGAAAAATAAAAAAGCTACTTCCGGTGAGAAGTAGCTCTTGTATTGCTTTGCGAAAAATTATTTCTTTTTCAGGAACTCGTCGGCCATTTCAGGGGCCATGATGCTTTCCACGAAAGTGTAGGCACCCGTCTTAGGCGACTTCACCATTTTAATGACTTTTGACAGCCTTTTTGACGACGTTTGTAACGTTGCTACGGTTTTCTTTGCCATGACTTATTATTTGATTTCTTTGTGAACGGTTACCCTTTTCAGGACCGGGTTGAATTTCTTGATTTCCAGCCTGTCCGGCGTGTTCTTCTTGTTTTTGGTCGTGATGTACCGCGAAGTTCCGGGCATGCCGGTCCCTTTGTGCTCGGTACACTCTAAAATCACCTGGATTCTGTTGCCTTTCTTTGCCATTGCTTTTTCTTATTCAGGGAATTACTTGATGAAACCATCCTGCTGCGCCTTTTTCAGGACAGCCGCAATTCCGTTCTTGTTAATTGTCTTGATTGTCGAAGCCGCTACCCTTAGGGTAATCCACCTGTCTTCTTCGGCAAGGTAAAAACGCTTCTTGATCAAATTGACGGCGAATTTACGCTTGGTCTTGTTCATCGCGTGCGACACGTTATTTCCAACCATCGCCCTTTTACCCGTAAGGTCACAAACTCTTGACATTGCTGTATCTTTATTCGTTATTCAAAATCAGGGTGCAAAGAAAGCAAAAAAAATCCTGTCGGCAAAAAAAATTATGCGCCTTTTTTCAAAATTTCGGCTCTAAGCATTTCGAGGCTTTTATTGGCGGCCCGAAGGATGACTTTTTCGCGCGGCTGGCCAAAATTAAAGCCTTCTGTCGAGGTTCTGTCGGGACCAGAGATACTGATGAAAACCTGGCCGACCGGATGGGGCGTATCGTCGGCCGTGGGACCCGCATTGCCCGTGATCCCGATGGCGAAGTCACTGTTGCAGATGCGGCGCACGGATCGGGCCATGGCGGCAGCCACCTCGGGGCTCACCACCGAATGTTCCTTGATGAGCCCGGGATCGATCCCAAGCAAATTGACCTTGATTTCGCTGTTGTAAGCCACTATCGAGCCACGGAAATATCTCGAAGCGCCCGCAACCGAGGCAATCATCTGCGCCACGGTGCCCCCCGTGCAACTTTCGGCTGTGGAGACTGTCAGTCCGCGCTCGGCGAGCATCTGCCCTACTGACTGCTCGATGGAGCCGCCGTCGTCAAAACCCGTCACGATCTCCGGAATGAGCGCCAGGATCGACCGGACCTGTTGTCCCACCTCTTCTTCAAGCGTTGACTTGTCCTGTCCCCTTGCGGTGAGCCGCAACCGAACGCGCCCGGGACTTGGCAGATACGCCAGCTTGATGAAATTGGGAAGATTGTTCTCCCACTCTTCGATGCGCTCCGCGATCATGCTTTCGCCCATGCCGTAGGTCAGGATCGTCTTGTGGATGATGTGCGGCCGGTTGAATTGAGCTGCGAGTTTTGGAATGAGGTGGTCGTGCAAAATGCCCTTCATCTCATATGGAACCCCTGGCATCGATACAAAGATTGTTTTGTCCTTTTGCATCCACATGCCCGGTGCGCTGCCATATTCGTTGTGCAGCACCGTACATTTGGATGGGACCAGCGCCTGGTCACGATTCATGGCCGAAAGCGGCCTGTTGAAAACCCGAAGGTACATTTGCGTAATGTGTTGCAGGACATTTTGATCTTCGACAAGTTGGTCGTCAAAATATTCGCAAAAAGTCTTTTTGGTAATGTCGTCCTTGGTGGGTCCAAGGCCGCCGGTGATGAGCACCAGGTCCACTTGATCCTGATAGCGCGAAAAGGCCTCGAGAATATGGCTTCGGTCATCCGAAACAGAAAGCATCTCGTGCACCCGGATCCCGATGTCCTCGAGCGCTTTGGCCATCACACCGGAGTTGGTGTCGATGACCTGGCCGATGAGGATCTCGTCGCCGATGGTGATGATAGCTGCAGTCATTATAAATTATTTATTTTAAATTATAAATTCAGATCTAACGGACCTGAGGACAAACATTTATAATTTGTAACTTATAATTTATAATTACAGATTGAAGTCCTTTTTAATCTCCTTCACCGCTTTCTCCACCTGCGATTCGATGCTGTCGAAAGTATCCTTGATTTCCTTGCGCTTGCCTTCGCGCTTGGTCCAGGCCTCGACCTGCAGGATTTCCTCATAGGCGACGGTCATGCCCAAAAGGTCCAGTGTCGGTTTGATCTTGTGCGCATATGCGTAGGCCAGTTTATGGTCCTTGGTCTTGATCCCGAGCTTGATCTGGGTCATGTCCTGTGGGACCTCGGTTACGAAAAGTGTGATGATCTGCATGA
>SXQR01000157.1 GCA_005792865.1 Flavobacterium sp.
GAAACCGTGATCGATTGCGTCGTCGCCCCATTTGACCAGAGGTTTCCGGTAGCCGATGAAGAAGTCAAAGTCACGCTTCCGCCCTGGCAAAAAGTCGTCGCACCCGAAGCCGTGATCGTCGGCGTGGCAGGCAATGCGTTTACGGTAACGGTCGTTGCTGCGGATGTTGCCGAACTGCAGGTTCCGTTGTTCACGATAACAGAATATGATCCGGCATTGGAAACCGTGATCGACTGCGTCGTCGCGCCGTTTGACCAGATGTTTCCGGTAGCCGATGATGAAGTCAAAGTCACGCTTCCGCCTGTGCAGAAAGTCGTCGCGCCCGTAGCCGTGATCGTTGGAGCGGCCGGCCCCGCGGTGATCGACACCACAGTGGGAGCAGATGTTCCCGTGTTGCAGACCCCGTTATCCACCGTAACGGTGTATGAACCTGCCTCGGTTACGGTGATGGATTGAGTGGTAGCACCGGTTGACCATAAGTTACCGATGGGTGATGATGAGGTCAGGGTCACGCTCCCGCCGCTGCAGAAGGTGGTCGCACCCGAGGCCGTGATCGTGGGAACGCTTCCGGTAAAGGTTGCGGTGATGGTGTGGTTGGCCGATACGTTCTCGAATGTATAAGTTGTAATTGCGCCTTGCGAAACTCCGTCGACCAGCACATCGGCGACAGCGTAACCGCAATTGGGCGTGATCGTGTAAGTTTGAGTCCCGTTGGCTGCAACGATAGTCGTCCCGGCAGGCGATATGCTTCCGTTGGAACCCGCTCCGGTAGAAATGACAAATGCAGATACATTAACCTCGTCGGCACCCGCTGTCGGGCTTGTCGCGCTGCGCGGCTGCATATCGATATCATTATAAACGCCTGCCAGTGGCGTGGCAATGCCTTCCACCAGCGGATTGCTGCCGGCAACAAGATGCAGGTCCGTGGGAGCGGTGAAAACCGGTTGCACCTCAATGGAATTCGCATCCTTTGACGTTGCTGTGGTCCAGTCAGCCAGGGTTGCATAGTTGGTCCCCACATTGTTGGCCAGGCCACCGGAGCGGAATCCGCCATCCTGGACACCTCCGCTGTAAAACACGTTGTTGTTGGAAACCAGGTTGTTGAAGGTGGTGCTCAACGTTCCCACGGCGTACGTCTTGACTGCTCCTCCGCCGGTCGCGATCTGCGTGGTGGAGATAATGTTGTTCTTCATCTCAACCGATGGGTCCAGCCCCGTAATTCCGATCCCGTAACTCGGTGATTGGTTGGTTCGCGGCCCACGGTCACCGTAGAGGTGTACGGTATTGTGATAGAGTTTGGTCTCTGATGCCACGGCCCCTACCACCCAGATTCCGGCCACATTGTAGCTGTATTGCGAAAGTCCCGAAACATTGGAGATCATGTTGTTGCGCACGACATTGGGAGACCCGAAAGCCGTCCCCGAAATACCGATTCCTACCGTTCCGCCGCCCAGATCGATGGTGCTCACCACGCCCGTGATCCAGTTGTTGGCCACGAGTGCGCCGCTGATCCCGCCGCTGGTGACGCTTTGCGTGTAGGCCGTGCCCACACCGATGCCAAGCCCGACGGTCTCGCTGTTGCTGCCCGTGGTATTGTGGACAAAGACCTTGTTGAAGGTGACCTGCGGATTGGTTTCGTTGGCGATAAATACCGCCGCTGTCGAAACGCGCTCTGCGCCGGTGGCCGAGATGTCGTTTTGGGTAATGACCAGCCCGGTGCTTGGATTGGTTGTGGTCGAACCGGCCGAATAGATAGCAATTGCCGATTTCTTGAACGAGCAATTTTGCACCCTTCCATTCTGGTTGTTGACTTCAGACGGAATCGAACTGCTGTGTGGGAAAACGCGGTAAATCACGCCGTAACCGTTGCTGACCGTTCCGCCCACCACATTGACGTTCTTGAGCGTATTGTTGTACGCCCCGTTGGTTGACGAGTTGAAAAGCACGGCAGTGGTGTTGCCCACCGAGTTGTTGACGATGGTCAGCTGGCGCATCGACGCATCGCCACCGATCAGGTTTTCGGCTGGATTGGCGCCGGTGAGCGATCCGTTGATGGTGATGTTGTCGGCGCCCTCAAAGCGGATGAGCCCGAGGTTGGCCGTCGTGCTGAGCGCGCCCGTAATGGTCCTCGGTGCACCGAATGGCCGGATCAGTACCGCGTGGCCCCCGTTGATCTGGTTGAGCGCGATGTTTCCGGTCTCGCCGGTGAGATCGGAGATAATGTTGATAGTCAGCGGTCCCGATACGCCCGCGATCCGCGTGTTGATCTGCTGGAAGATTCCACCCGCGTTTGTAAGCGAGGGATAATCTCCGCCAACCCCGACGGTATAGGTACCCTGCATCGGGGGCAATACATCGGTTATCTTAAGCGTGGCCGTTTCGCCGTTTGCGATGGTCGTGCCGACGGGGTTTGAAAGCGCCAGGTTGACGATTTCATCGTTGTCAAGCACGAAATCGGCATTGACCGGAATGGTGAAGGTCTTGGGCATCATGTCGCCATCGGCCCAGGCCAGTGTTCCGGATGCAGCCGTATAATCTGATCCTGCGGTTGCAGTCCCGTTGCTCGTGGCGTAATCTACGGAGATGGCTCCTGTCGAGCCCCCGTTGCGATTGACCGTAATGGTGACCGTTGTATTTTCGGATGCGGTGAACTGTACATTGTCAAACGAAACATTGCCAGCCGCGCCCGCCGCATTATAGAAAAGCTGGATGTTTGGACGGCCGCTTTCGGGCACGCCGTACGAGTTGTTGTTGAAGGTGGACTGCCAGGTAGACCAGTGCTGGGTCGAGTTTGTGGGCCCCAGCGACCAGCGGAACTGTTTGGCCGTAGACGATTCGGTCACGGTGGAGCCTGCGTTGGTCTCGACCAATACCTGGATGTTGTTTCCATTATAGGTAAACGGTGTGGTCAGGGGAATGTTGATCCAGCGCCCCGGCGTAAAATACGCGGTAGGCAAAGTCCCCTGGAAATTGGGCGATCCGGAGGGCTGCACGTTGGAATAGATCATCGAAAAATAGCTTGTCCCGCTGGCGTTGCTCAGGTAGACCTTGATGGGCGTATTGGCAGGGAATGACGCCGACTGCAGGTAATAGCGGATCCCCGTGATGATCGATCCGGCGGGAATGCCCATTTCGGCCGCGGTGTAGATCGAGGCCACGCGCTCATAGGTGTAATCCACCGAGAGTGGGCGGGCATCCAAAAAGCCGTAGGTATTGCCGGCAGGAACCGTCAATTGCGACAAGGCCGCCTGGCAGCAAAAAAACAACGCCAGAATCGAGAATATCGGGCGTTTTAATCCGAAAAAGTAATCTTGTTTCAAGTTCTTGGTATTTAGTAATTATTCGATTTTTAAAAAATCGGCCAAACCTATGGAAATCTTTTGTTTAAAAGCGTGGCCCTGAATTTTTTTAATTGGAAATATTGTATAGGAACAAGCGTAAAACCCGATCATAGACCGGGTTTCAAGTACTTGCTGTTTTATTTTTCCAGCTTCAGCCAGAAGTAGTCGTTCCAGCCCTCGATCAGTCGGGTAGGATCGGTGTTCTTGGTACGGTCCTGCTCCGGGATCAAAACGATTTTCTTGTCCTTGACGGTGAAATTGTAAGTCCTCGGCTTGGCCTCGCCCTCAACGGTGAGCTCGATCCTGTACGCGCCATCGGCCAGGCTCGCAAACTTGATCTCGCCAGGCTTGTCCACCAGTTTAAAGGCGCACATCTGCTCGCCCCACTTGGCCTGCTGCACCTGAGCGGTGTTTGGGCCGTTGCCGTAGTGTTGCGCATACGGTTTTCCGTCCTTGGACATCTTGACCGACCACTTGACGGCCTTGTTGGTCTTTTTGGCATCCGATGGATTTGGCATGAACTCCTCGTGTGTCAGGTAGAACCCGAAAACAAGGTTGCCCGTATTGGCGTGGTTGAGGTAAGCGAAATTGTTCCACGGGCCGCGCGTCACCCACATTTCCTTCATTGAAGCGTAGGGGTCATTGTTGGTGAGTTTTGCCAGTTCAAAATCGAAAGAATAAAACATCTTGTCGCCTGCATAAAAGTCCAAACGGTAGTTGCCGGCGCCCCATTGGTTGAGGAACGATTCGGACCAGCCCACCCATTCGCCGTTGCGCTGGTAGCGGCTCTTGGGCCAGTTGAACTTTACCTTTTTCCCTTCCTCAAAGGCCTGGTCGCCTTCATACTCGAAATAATTCTGATATTGTCCGTCCTTGTAAATTTTGATCCTGAGGTATTCCGATTGATCCGCAGTCGGGCTCACCGGCTTTCCCGAAGCCGTGCGGTTCGGGATGAAGGTAGCGGTGTAATTGTCGGCGCGCCCGTCGGTTGTGCCGTATAAAAGCGACTGGAACGTGATGGCCGGTGTCATGGGATATTGCGTCCAATCCAGTTTAAGGCCCGCCGGCGCCGATCCTGCCTTGCCGCCTTTGCCCGCTTTTTCGGTAGCGCCCTTCACAAGCTTTCCGGCCTTGTTGGCGGTTTCAACGGTGTTGGCCGCGCGGTTCAGTTTGCCCATCAATTGCGCCTGGGCAGAGGTAATGGAGAGGAAAAGAAGTCCGATAAATAATGCGTGTTTTTTCATTTTGGTAAATATTATGTGGTTTCCGAAATCCATCGCGGGATGAATCCGGGGGCAATATTAAACCAAAGAAATACGCGAATTTTGGCCGATGCACGAGCGTCGGCATTTGGCAGATTAACGTTGCGGATAATTGAATAATCGTTTCGGCCGAAATCCTACATCGAATCCAGCAGGATCAGAAACTCGTCCTTCTTGCGCACGGAAAGCGGGATCGATGCCTTGTTCTTCATCACGATGGTGTTGCCGCCCTCGCTCTTGATGAAGTGATCGAAGTAGGTCATGTTGATCAGGTGCGACTTGTGCGTCCTGAAAAAATTGTGCGGCCCCAGCAGCGTCTCGTATTCCTTGAGGTTGGTGGAGACCACGAGCTTCGGCGCATTGATGAAATGGAAGGTCGTGTAGTTCTTGTCGGACTCGCAGTGGATGATGTCCTGGATGTTGACCGAATAGATCTTGTCGGCCGTCCGGAGCACGAGCTTTTGCAGGTTTTTGGGCCGTTCAAGATTGGTGAACAGGTTGTGCAGCTTCATGTCAAAGACGTCCTTCTCCAGCGCATGTTCGGCTTTTTTCACCGCTTCGACCAATTCGTGGCGGTCGAGTGGCTTGAGCAGGTAATCGATCGCCGAGAACCGGAACGCGCGGATCGCGAAGTCCTCATAACCGGTAATGAAAATCACCTTGAATGGGATGGGGCTCAGTTTCTGGAGCAGGTCAAACCCGGTGCCGTCGGGCATTTCCACGTCAAGGAAGACCAGGTCAGGCGCCGTCTGGCGGATCAGTTGGATCCCCGTGACCACCGAGTCGGCCTGGCCAATCACCGATACATTTGGGCATGACGCCGCGATGAGCGCCGCATTTTTCCTGCGGATCGCTTCGACATCATCAATTACAACCGCCTTTAGCATGATCTAGTTTTCACAAAAATAGGGAATCTCAAAAGATACTCTGGCGCCCAAAGGCAGGCCATCGCCATTCCTGAGCGTATCGGCGTTGATGATATGCGCTTTTTGCGTGTACCGTTCCAGCCTTTTTTTGGTAATGGCCATCGCGAGTGATTTTCGATCCCCGCTGACGGGCGTCGCACTGAATCCCGAACCGTTGTCGGTCACCTCAAACATCAATTTGGAACTTTGGAGGTAGAACCTGATCTTGATCGCCCCGCCGCCGGTCTTTGATTTCAGCCCGTGCTTGATCGCGTTTTCGATATAAGGTTGGGTCAGCATCGGGGGCAGCAGGGTCGCATCGGGATCCAGATCCTCGTCGATCTCAATTTCATAGCTGAATTTATTGCCGTAAAGCATTTTCTGCGCCTCCATGTAATTGGTAAGCAGGTCGCGCTCCTCGGCCAGCGAAATATAATTGGCATCCGAGGTCTCGAGGATCTGCCGGGTCAGTTTTGAAAACCGGCTGAGGTACTCCACCGCGTCCTGTTCCTGGTTGTTGTAGATCAGGCTCTGGACATTGTCGATCGAGTTGAAGATAAAGTGGGGATTCATCTGCGCCCTTAACAACTTCTGCTCGGTGGTCCGTTGCTGTTGCTCCATTTTTTTCCTGCGGCGTTTCATCAAATAAATGGCGCCCGCCAGAATGCCCAGCAGCAGGATGGAGCCCGCGATCCACCACAATTTTTCGTTTCGCGTCGCTTCCAATTGGGTGTCGGCCTTGGTAAGCGACTTTTTGAGCGCCGAAGTCTTCTTGTTCACCGCGCTCAAACTGTCCTTGAGCTGGTACCGATATTTGATTTCGGCGGCCTTGTCCAGGTTGGTGGCGATGGCGAGCTTGTCGGTCAGCAATTGGTGCTGCCGGAATTCCTCATAGGCAAGCTTGTATCGTTCGTTCTCGAAATGGATGTCGCCGCGCAATGAGGCGATGTCGCGCTGCTGGTCCAGGAAATTGAGCGCGTCGGCAATGCTTGAGGCCTTGTCCAGGTATTCGAGCGCCGCATCGTAATCCTCCTTCATGCGCAGGCACAACGCCGACTTGACATAAATGTAGCAGAGTTCCTTCTTGATGCCGAGGCTTTCGGCCATCGGTGCCGCCTTTCCAAAATGTGCCAGGGCAAGGTCCCACCGTTTGGCGATCATGTGCAATGCCCCGATGTTGATCAAGGAGACGGCGATGCTGTTGCGGTCGCCGATCTGCTCTGCGATCCGCTTGCCCTTGACGAAGAATTCCATCGCACGGTCGGGCGCCTGCTTGTCCAGTAAAAGGACCCCCGCATTGGTGAGCGAGGAGGCGATGCCCTGCCTGTTGCCTGCCTTTTCAAATAGTTCCAACGCCTGGATGTGCAGGTCAAAAGCCTCGTCGAGTTTCCCGATCGAGCGGTAGGTGCTGGCCATGTTGTCAAGGTTGGAAGCAATGCCAAGTTGGTCGCCCAGTTGCCTGCGGATCTCGATGGCGCGGTTGAAGGTCTCCAGCGCCATTGGGACATTGTTTTGCAGTTTGTACAGGTTTGCCAGGTTGCTGAGCGCATTGGCCACGCCGCGGCGGTTGCCCGTTTTCTCTTCGATCTTGATGGCCCGCTTGTAATTCTCCATGGCCTGCGCATGCTCGCCCTGCCGTGCCAGGATCACCGAAACCCCGATAAGCGATGCAGCCAAACGGCGTTGGTCGCCCGTCACCTCACTGAGCGCAATTGCCTTGTCGTAATTTTTTACCGCATCCCCGTATTTTCCCAGGTAAAACTGGCACCGCCCAAAATTAAAGTAGTTGTTGGCCATGCCTGCCTTATCCCCAAGATCTTCATACAGCGAAAAAGACGCCTCGAAATTTCGCAGTGCAGCCGCATATTCGGCGCGGTTGACCTTGATGTTTCCCGCATGCAACAGGCTGTAGGCCTGGCCCTTTGGGTACCGGAGTTGGCCGGCAAGGGATTCGGCTTCACGGAACCATGTCAGGGCTTTGTCCGGATGAGTGCTTGAAATTTTGAAGCCCGCGGCGTTGAGCAGGTTGACGCGGACAGTGTCGTTTTTGGTGTGCTGTTGGAGGGAAGTGGTGAGGCTGTCCAGAACTGCATTTTGCGCATGCAATTGCTTTGCACAAAGCAGCAGCGCGATGAGGAGGTGAAATATTGTTGTGGTGGGGGGCATGGGGCAAAAATAGGGAGAATTTTTTTTGCCCGCGGCGCACGGGTTTGTGGCATCTACGATGCCAAAGGCCTACGCCGTGTTCTTTTAAGTTTCTCGGCCTGCGGCGCCTCCTTTTGTCTGGTCGCAAAAGGAGCAAAAAGACCAAGGCGGCTGCGGAACCCTGCTAAAAATCTGCGATCTACGCGCTAAAATCCACAAACTCGCGCGCTAACGCGGCGCTCAGACAGTGCGGATTTTTGAGCGCTTCGATTCTAAATTTTTTTCGCAGGAACCCACAAGCCGCGGGAGCGGCCGCATGTTGCCGGAAGTTTGTCTTTCAACGGAACTAGGCGCTGCACCCATGGCTCTGAGCACTGTCTCATTACCAGTGTTTATTTTGAATGAGCAGCAACTCCAGCGGCCTTTGCATAAGACCTCGTAAAAAATCTGGATTGCCGGGGCATTAAAAATTTCAACTGTCTGAGTGCCGGCAAAGCCGCACGTGTTTTGGAATTTAGCGCGGGCAGCTCCGCAGATTTTTAGAGGGCGTTGCCGCCCGCAGCGCACTTTTATTGCTTTTGGTGCGCTAGCCGGCAGGCATTTCTTTCAATTCATGGCTGGACCGCAGGTGCAAAAAAAAAGGCCGGCACGCCATCGCTGCGGTTAAAATATTCCGGTATATTCGCTTGTACCATCCATTATGACCAAAATCTTCCTCTTGTTACTGCTTTTCCTCACTGCGCAACTTTCGGCACAACCGGACCGGGAGGCTGAGCTGCGCCGGGCGCTTGCCGATTATGGGCGCGATATGGGGGTGCGCACCCTAACCCTGAAGGACTCGGTGAAAGTGAACATCCTTGTTGACCTGGCAGCGGAAATTTATGAGAACAAGCCCGGTGAGGCGATGCAACTCCTTGAAAAAAGTTTGGTCCTGGCCAGGTCGATCAAATTTGACAGGCAACTGGGAATCATCTACAACATGCAGGGCGCCATCAATGATTCCTACAGCAAATATTCGGATGCGCTGGAGAATTACCGCGCGGCCATCAGGGAAAATGTCAGGCAGCATGACCGGTCGGCACTATTGCGGACCTATTTCAACATTGGGGTCATGTACGGTAAGCAAGCTAATTTTCCGGAGGCGCTGTCCTACATGATCAAAGGGCTCGAAATCGCTAAATCCATCAAGGACCACGAGGCGCTCTTTGGCGGATACAACAACCTCGGCGTGCTGTACACCCAACAGGGCAATTTGGACCTTTCGCTCAAATATTACCTCAATGCCCTGGGCGTCCTGGAAAAATTGGGTAAAACGTATTACATGGGCATGCTCAGCCAGAATATCGGCGATATTTTCCTGCTGAAAAAGGAATTTGCCAAGGCCGAACAGTATTTTGAGCAGGGGCTGAAACAATCGGTCGAGTCGGGCAACCGGAAAGCCGAGGCCAACAATTATTACGGTTTCGGGCGATCCGGCCTGTTGCAGGGAGATTATTCGGGTGCGATAGAAAACCTGCAAAAATCACTTGAGATCCGGACCGCCATGGACGATCAGTTTGGCATCGCCGAAGCGCACATCGGACTCGGGCAGGCCTACATCAGGGCCGGTGCGTATCACAAGGCGCGGACCAGCCTGGAAAAAGGGCTGTCGCTCGTGCGGAAATCGGGGGAAATGAGCCTGGAGCAGGATGCGTATGAACATCTGTCGGAGGTGAGCAGGCTGCTGGGCGATTACAGGAGCGCGTATGAGTACCAGACGCTTTTCCGCCAGACCACCGACTCCATTTTCAACAAGGAGAAGGACCGTAAGATCGTCCAGATCCAACTTGAGCACGAGTTCAGGGCTGCCCAGGACTCGCTTAAAGTGGTGCAACAGGCCAGGTCGCGGCAATTGCAGGATGAGGCGCGCGAGCAAAAGGAAATGCGTAATTTTATTTACATCGTGCTGGTCATCGTCGTGCTGTTCCTGGTGGTGTTGTTATGGCAAAACAGGCATATCGCGAAAGTGAAGCGCCAACAGGTATTGGACGAACAGCGGCACCGCATCAGCCGTGACCTGCACGATAATCTGGGTGCCCAACTTTCGGCGGCGCGGATGTTCATGGTAAGCCTTTGCGACCAACAATCTGTGGATGTACAACAGACGGCCAATAGTTCCATCGGGCTGCTCGATGCCTCCATCGCCGATCTGCGGAACATCATGGACGAGATGCAGGATACCGTCCTGATCGAAAAAGGCTACCTTGCCGCGACCGAGGCCCTGATCAACAAAGTCAACAAATTGAACGGCATCGAGTTTTCACTAACGCATCACCGCATGGAGGAGCGGCTGGCGGCGCGCACGGAGCACCAGCTATACCGCGTCACGCAGGAACTGGTGAACAATACGCTGAAGTATTCGCGGGCCAGCGCGGTCTCGATCGACCTGTTGAAGGGCGCCGACGCACTGGTGCTGATGTACGAGGACGATGGGGTGGGGTACAATGCCAAAACCGTCAAAAAAGGCTACGGCCTCAGGAATATCGAGACCAGGATCAAATCGATTGGCGGAAAGGTCAATTTTGATTCCATGCCGCAAACCGGCGCACGAACTACGATCGAGATCCCGCAATGATCATGGAAAGCCTCAAAATACTCATTGCGGACGATCATTTCCTGTTTATCAACGGGCTGACGCTGATTGTGCGCGAACGCATGAACCGGTGTCAGATCGACCATGCCGCCAACGGAAAGGAAGCAGTCGGGATGTGCCATAAGCTAAAGTATGACATCGTCCTGATGGACATCAACATGCCCATCATGGACGGGATCGAGGCCACGCGTGAAATCAAGCGTCATCATCCTGGTACCAAGGTGCTCATCGTCAGCATGAATGCCAACCTCGATGCGGTGATCAATGCCATGAAGGCCGGTGCCGACGGTTTCTTGATCAAGAATGCCAACCCCGCCGAATTTTTTACAGCGTTCAAGGCGGTAAAGGAGCACCAGATTTACCTGTCCGATCATTTTTCGGCATTGCTCGACATCGATAAAACAGGAAAGGTCACGCGAAAGGATTACATCACTTTTTCAGAAAACATCATCACGCCCCGCGAAAAATCGGTACTGCGGATGATTTGCGACGGGTTCACCAATCCCGAGATCGCCGGCGCACTGTTTATCTCGGTAGAAACCGTGAACACCCACCGCAAGAAAATGCTCATTAAGTTCAATCTTCCCAACACGGCGTCGCTC
>SXQR01000158.1 GCA_005792865.1 Flavobacterium sp.
GCGACATTAATTTTGACATTGAGCAGGGTGAGGCAGTGGGCGTCATCGGGAAGAACGGCGCCGGCAAGAGCACGCTGCTCAAATTGCTTTCCCGCGTCACGGGCCCCACAACCGGCCAGATAAAGGTCAGGGGCCGGATCGCAAGCCTTTTGGAGGTTGGAACCGGGTTCCATCCCGAACTTTCCGGTCGCGAGAATATTTTTCTCAATGGGGCTATCTTGGGAATGCGAAAGAAGGAAATTGCCCGCAAACTTGATGAGATCATTGATTTCTCTGGCGTTGAGCGATACATCGATACGCCCGTGAAACGGTATTCGTCGGGGATGTACGTCCGGCTCGCCTTTGCCGTGGCCGCACACCTGGAGAGTGAGATCCTCATTGTCGATGAGGTCCTGGCCGTAGGCGACGCGGAATTCCAGAAAAAATGCCTCGGGAAGATGGGCGACATCAGCAAGGGACAGGGCAGGACCATCCTGTTTGTGAGCCATAACATGGCCGCGATCCAAAACCTTTGTACGCGGGGAATCGTACTGAAGAACGGGATGCTGCACTATCAGGGCGGCGTGGACGAGTCCGTACAGCATTACTTGCGGGAAAGCACGGAGAACGTTACCCTCGCCGAGGTCAAGAACCGCAAGGGATCGGGAGTGGTCAAACTGGCGCGTGCGAAAGCTTCGGGCCTTAGGGAGGACCTCATGCCGCAGACCGGCCAGCCTTTCCAGCTGAGATTTACCCTCGACAATCCGCATCAGGTGGCCGCCAGGGATATCGCCTTTGACCTGCGGATAGACGACCAAATGGGACAGCGGCTGGTGTGGATGAGCAACCGCGTGGTCAAATCGGATGCGAGGGGCGCGGCTCATGAAATTGCCTTTACGATGGACCGATTGAGCCTGAACCAGGGAATCTATTATGTGACGGTACATTTGTCGGTGCAGAACCAGGTCGCCGACTGGATCCAGAACGCCTTTACCTTTGAGGTCAATGACGGCGATTATTACAATACAGGGAAAAAAGTCCCGGAAACCCAGAGCAGGGTGCTAATCGATTTTGACGTGAGATATGATCAGGAAAATTAAGAACAAGGTTAAGAGGTTCGAGCAGGACAACGCCGGGCTTCAGCGACTGCTTGAGGACCAGATGGCGCTCGCACAACTGCACAAGATGTTTGACGACGGCGTTTTCCTCCCGTTGACCAGTTGGTCCATATCACCGCGCGAGGTACTGCACGCGTGCAATGAGATCGTCATCAACAACAGGCATTCGGTTGTGGAATTCGGTTCGGGGTTCTCGACCCTCTGCATCGCCAGGATGCTCAAGATCACCGGCCGTGCCACGCGATTCGTAACCGTGGAAAGCAATGCCGCCTGGGCCGCAGAGCTTTCCAAGATACTCGTCAAAATGGGCCTTTCGGCATTTGTAAATATCATCGTGGCGCCGCTTGCACCGGTTTCGTCAGAATTTTCAAAGGGCGATCAATCGTGGTACGACACATCGGCGATCGCCCCGAATATCGGTACTAAAGATAAAATAGACATGGTGATTGTGGACGGTCCGCACGGTGCCACTTGCCAATACGCGCGATTCCCCGCAATACCTTTCCTTAAAAATTACCTGGCCGACGATTTCGTCATCTTCCTGGACGACAGCTCGCGGCCCGAGGAACAGCAGATTGCAATGGAATGGAAAAAGTTGCTGGGGGCGCATCTTCGGGATTACCACCGTTATGTGGTCATCGGTAACGCTGCCTCCGGATTCGATCCGGCTCCATTCGGACTGACCAAATTATGCAACCGCTAGTATCGGTCATCATCCCGGCCTTCAACCGTGGCAAACTCATAGGGGAAACCCTTGCGAGCGTGGCCGCCCAGCAATATAAAAATTGGGAATGCATTGTCGTGGACGACGGATCTGACGACGATACGCTCCAGGTCGCCGGGAATTTTGCCGCTTCCGATGCCAGGTTCAAGATTTTCAGCAGGCCCGGCCATCTGAAAAAAGGCGCCAACAACAGCCGCAACTTTGGCTTTCAGCAGTCTTCCGGCAGCCTGGTGCTGTTTTTCGACAGCGACGACCTCATGCTTCCCGGGAAACTTTTGTTGCAGGTGGAATCCCTGGCCGATCCGGGCATCGATTACTGCGTTGACCGGTTCGACAATTTTAGCGATGGCGAACGTCCGCAGCCGGAATGGGCCTTTGACGAAAACCTGAACGCCGGCGTCGCCCTGCGGGATTACGTCGTGCATGAGGTATTTTGGGGAACCATCAATTTCATGGGCCGTCGCGATCTGTTTTTGAAATCCGAATTCCATGAAGACCTCAAATCGGGGCAGGAGTATTATTTTTTTACTTCGGTCGCGGTCAATAATCCCAAAGCAAAAGGTGTTTTCCTGAATCGCACGCTGAGCCTGCGCCGCATCCATTCTGCATCGATCCAACAAGAACAGAGATCCCTGGCGGTGGCGAGGCTCGAGAATAAATTTGCAGTATATTGGAAGGTATTGGAGGACTTTGGGCCCTCGCTGGACGATCGGGCGGTCAAATACCTGTTGCGGTCGGCCGTGGTTTTCTACCACAAACTTTTGCTTGCAGGCAAAAATTTAATTGGGCTTCGCCCGATTTACACTGAAATTTTCCGCAAATTTGGCATGCAGAAAGGGCTGACTTCCATCGCACCGCTTCTCGCGGGCCGCTATCTCCGGATGGGTGACCGTTGGGGCTCGGCCGTCCTGAACCGCAATTTGAAATAAATCGGATACCATTAATTCCTGCTTATAATGCGCTTAGGCGATAATCCTTCAAAGGGCCTGGCGGCCGGCGACGAAAATTTTGTGCACCATGTGCTTGTCCCGGTTTACATCCCAAACCACGAAGGATATTACGAGCACAGTTTTGAAGTGCTCAAGTTGTGTCTGGAATCGCTCCGCAAGACCACCCACGGGAGGACCTGCATCAGTGTCATCAACAACGGCAGTTCGCTACAGGTCCGGGACTGGCTCAATGCGCAACACGCTGCAGGCGCGGTCCACGAGGTCATCCACGCGGGTCCCATAGGAAAATTGGCGGCGGTCATCAAGGGACTGGTGGGATCGGCTTGTGAACTCGTCACCATCGCCGATGCTGACGTGCTTTTTTTGCCGGGTTGGCAGGCCCAGACAGCCCGCATCTTGCACCGGCTCCCAAAGGCAGGCGTCGTGGGGATCGTCCCGCAATTTCGGATGCATGGTTATTTAAACGGAAACCTGATCCTTGATCACCTCTTTTCCGGCAAAATGCGTTTTATGCCCGTTGCCGATCGCGACGCGCTCAGGCACTTCTACCATTCTATCGGATGGGGTGATGACTACAATCAGGATTACCTCGAGCAAATATTGGGGCTCGAGTTTGGCGACTTGAAGGTTTTGGCCGGAAGTGGGCATTTCGTGGCAACTTATCGGCGCGAGATCTTTGGGGACATGCCCACCAGGGGAAAACTCAAATTGGGCGGCACCGTGATGTATCCCATCGATGCCAGGCCACGTGACCTGGGATTTTGGCGGGTGACCACATTTGAAAATTACGCGTACCATATGGGCAATGTCCCGGAGGACTGGATGCCTGGACTGGTTAGGGACATGGCCTGGAACGCCGATGCTCCCCAAACCGGGTTTTCTACGGGGCGAAAGCCATCGCGCATCTACGCATGGAGGGACAGGTTTGTCACCCGATTATTGCGAAACCGCAAAATATATATTGCTTTTTTAAGGCACTTCGGTCTCCCTGCGACCATGCGCCGCAATTTTTGACCTATGGTGCAATATTCCATCCTCATCACCACGCGCAACCGCGCCCAAGAACTGGAAAAGACACTCATCGCCCTAAAAGACATCCTAAAGCGGCCTGACGTGGAATGCCTGATCTGGGATGACGGATCGGTCGATGGGACGGAGCAGGTACTCATGCGTTTTTTAAACCTGACGGTCATCAAGCAGGAGTCCGCCCGAGGTTATCTTGCGGCGCGCAACCAATTGCTCGCGATGGCCAAAGGCAAATACGCCATCTCGCTTGATGACGATGCTCAATTCCTTTCCGGGAACCCGCTATCTGAGATCCAAAGCCATTTTGAAAAACATCCAAAATGCGGCGCGATCGCCTTCAGGATCTTTTGGGGCGGTGATCCCCCACAATCGGAACAAACCCACGAAGTTCCCCTGGTTGTGAAGGGTTTTGTAGGATGCGGCCACGCCTGGCGCCTGGAGGCTTGGAGACAAATTCCCGATTACCCGGAATGGTTCGGGTTTTACGGTGAGGAGGAAGTAGCGGCAATGGACCTATTTGCAAACGGTTGGCAGGTGTGGTACCAGCCCTCGATCCTGGTTTGGCACCGCGTCGATCTTGCCGCCAGGGCGCGCATTACCGGCGACTGGGCCGTAAGGCAGCGGCGTTCGTTGCGAAGCGGCTGGTATCGGTACGGGCTTTTGCTCCCAATGGGCGCCGGCATTAGGTATTGGACGGGATCGCTCTTGGCGCAATCCAGGAAAATCGCAAAAGGTGAAACCCGGCTCGCCTTGCCCGTGCTTGGCGCCACACTCGACCTTTTTCGGCACATAACAAGAATCGGCCGGGAACGCCGCGCGTTGTCCCCGGCACAGTTCCGGCGGTATGCCGCGCTGCCTGAAACCAGGATATTCTGGAAGCCCGGCCAAAGGTAAAATCCCCGTTGCGGCCAAGGAAATAGCATAAATTCTTTACTTTTACCGCTTCCTTATGGAGACAATCGCAATCATTCCGGCCCGTGGCGGGTCAAAAAGGCTTCCCGGTAAAAATCTCATGGAGCTGGGCGGCATTCCGCTCGTGGCGCACAGCATCCTTTATGCAAGATCTTGTGGCCAGGTTGACGGCGTCTATGTTTCCACCGACGACAGCAAGATCAAGGCTGTCGCCCTGGAATATGGGGCGCAGGTGATCGATAGGCCCAAGGCCATTTCTGGAGACAACGAGCCAACCGTTACCGCCCTGCAGCATGTGCTGGGACAGATCCCGGCAAAACGAGTCGTCCTGCTGCAACCCACAAATCCGCTCAGGCCGATGCATTTGCTCTCAGATGCCCTGGAATCCTTTGGCCGGGGCACAGCGGACAGCCTGTTTACGGTGACGCGGAGCCATCACAAATTGGGCATGATCCACGAAGACAGTTTTATCCCTTATAATTATGAACCCGGCCAGCGCAGCCAGGATCTTGAACCGCTTTATTATGAGAACGGGTTGCTTTATGTCTGCGGCCCAGAGGTGATCATGGCCGGCCAGATCATCACGCCGGAAGCGTTTCCCTGGATTGTCGAGCATCCGTTTGGCGCTGCTGACATCGACACATTGCAAGATTTTGAATTCGCCGAATTTCTCTATCAAAAGTACAAGCATGAAGAATCCCTACCTTGAAATTGCCGGCCGCAAAATAGGCCCTGATTTTCCTCCATTGGTGATTGCCGAAATCGGAATTAACCACGAGGGTTCGCTGCAAGTGGCCAAAGACATGGTTGACGCCGCACAGCGGGCCGGCGTTGAAGTGGTCAAGCACCAGACGCACATTGTCTGGGACGAGATGAGCGCGGTTGCCAAAGAAGTCATTCCCGGCAACGCCGACGTCTCCATTTATGAGATCATGGAGCGCTGCGCCCTTGACGAAGATGACGAACGAGAACTGATGCAATACGTGCGCGAAAAGGGCATGATCTTCATCTCGACACCATTCTCGCGAGCGGCCGCCGACAGGCTAAAAACTTTTGACATTCCTGCATACAAGATCGGTTCGGGGGAATGCAACAATTATCCATGATTGGAGCACATCGCTTCATTTGGAAAACCAGTCATTTTGAGCACAGGCATGAACACGATCGAGAGTGTCGCCAAAGCAGTAGCCATTTTTGACAAGCACCATGTTCCCGTAGCCTTGTTGCATACCACAAACCTTTATCCCACGCCCACGCACCTGGTCCGCCTCGGTGCCATGACCCAACTTCACCAAGCATTCCCCGACAAAGTGTTCGGGCTTAGTGACCATACCCTGAACAACAATGCATGCCTGGCATCGGTAGCGCTTGGGGCCTCGATATTGGAACGCCATTTTACCGACCACATGCAGCGCACCGGTCCGGATATCGTCTGCAGCATGGACGAGCAGGCCTGCCGCGAATTGATTGCATCGTCAAGGGAAATTTGGCAGATGCGGGGCGGGAAGAAGGAACCTGCTGCAGAGGAACAGGTCACCATTGACTTTGCATTCGCTACTGTGTGCAGCATCCGTCCCATAAACAAGGGAGAGGTCCTCACCGGCGAGAATATTTGGGTGAAGCGACCGGGAACCGGAAGCATCCGCGCTGAACATTACGATTCGCTTTTGGGCAAAAGAGCGTTGCGCGAGATCGCCAACGACGAACAACTGGATTTTGCGGATTTTGAATGATTCCCAAATGACGCGCAAGATCCTTTTCCTGACCGGTACACGCGCCGACTTTGGCAAGATCAAGTCGCTGGTCGAGGTCGTTGAAGATACGCCCGGATTCGAGGCTTTTGTATTTGTCACCGGCATGCACCTGCAGCAAGAGTACGGCTATACCCTTGTGGAGATAGAGCGCTGCGGTTTCAGCAACATCGATACTTTTGAAAACCATACCGACGAGGCCACGATGGACCTGACGTTGGCCCGCACCATCGAAGGGTTCTCGGCCTATTGCAGGAAGGTATGCCCGGACCTGATCGTGGTTCACGGCGACCGGGTGGAAACCCTTGCCGGCGCCATCGTGGGTTCGCTAAACAATATACTGGTCGCACATGTTGAAGGAGGCGAGCTCTCCGGGACCGTGGATGAACTGATCCGCCATTCGGTTAGCAAGCTCAGCCACATCCACTTCGTTTCCAATCAGGACGCGGCGCGGCGGCTGATCCAGATGGGCGAAACCGAATCATCGGTGTTGGTGATCGGGTCGCCGGACATCGACATCATGTTTTCCGGAAACCTGCCGGACCTTGATACGGCCAAGCGTTACTATGACATTGATTTTGCCGATTACGCTGTGGCCATGTTCCATCCCGTCACCACCGAGTCCACACACATGGAGCAGTATGCCGAGGCATTCGCCGATGCGCTGCTTGCCGATGATCATCGGTATATCATCATCTATCCCAACAACGATCTGGGTAGCAAGCACATTGTCAGGGCATATTCCCGGCTTTCCGACCGCGCGCGGTTCAGGATTTTCCCGTCGCTCAGATTTGAGTATTTCCTGACGCTGCTCAAAAATGCACAATTCATTATCGGCAACAGCAGTGCAGGCATCCGCGAAGCGCCCTATTACGGAATCCCGGTAATCAACATCGGCACCCGCCAGCAAAACCGGGCCTTGCATGCGCATATCCTCAATACGGGATACGACTTTGGGAGCATCCTCGAGGCGCTGCAACTCGTTGACGGTCACGAAATCTTAACACCGGGCACGGGCTTTGGAGACGGAAACAGCGCCCGGATGTTCATGGAATCGCTGCAAAAAGGGGATATTTGGCAACTCAATCACCAGAAACAATTCCGGAACCTCGATTTTTAGGATCAGCACATGAGCGAAACCAAGAAAATATTGATCCTGCTTCCCGATGGCATCGGTATGCGCAATTTTGCCTATACCGACTTTCTTGTGACAGCCAAGGCGCAGGGACTGGAGATTATCTTTTGGAACGATACGGCGCTCGACCTGGCGGCCCTCGGCTATCCCCAAGTACGCACGAGCGGCCTGATCCATTGGAAGACCCATTTGCTCAAGACGCTCCGTATCGAATTTGACCTTAGCGCCAATATCCGGCGTTCGGGTGATGCAATCTATGACCGTTACCGATTTCCCTTTTCGTACCGGAATGTGCGCCAAGGGTTGAAGAGCCTTTGGATGCACGCCTATCTGGCCACACATTCGCCGCAGAAGGGTTCAGTTAAGGTCCGCCGTGAGATCAAGCGCCTTGAACGCCGCACGCCGTATTACAGGAATTGCGTCAGGTTGCTTTCGGAAGAAAGGCCCGACCTTCTTTTTTGCACCAACCAGCGTATCGTCCGCGCCATTGCGCCGATGCTGGCTGCTCAGGACCTGGGCATTCCCACAGCCACGTTCATCTTCTCGTGGGACAATCTGCCCAAGGCCACTATGGCGCTGGAAACCGATCATTATCTTACCTGGAGCGACCACATGAAAAATGAATTGCTCCATTATTACGATTACATCAGGCCCGAGCAGGTAGCTGTTACGGGAACGCCCCAGTTTGAACCGCATTTCCAAAAGCAACGCGTCCTGCCCCGCGAAGACTTTTTTGCCCAATACAGACTTGACGCGAAACGGAAATACATCTGTTTTTCAGGCGACGACGTCACGACTTCGCCACATGACCCGCAATATTTGTCGGATACCGCCGATGCCGTCCGGGAACTTAATGCGGGCGGACATGGCCTGGGAATCGTGTTCAGGCGCTGCCCGGTGGATTTTTCTGGCCGTTATGATGCAGTGCTGGCCAAAAACCGCGACATCATCACCGCGATCGATCCAAAGTGGGAAAAGATGGGCGCGGCGTGGAACACGGTAATTCCCACCAATGCCGACCTGGACCTCCAGGTGAACACGATCGCGCACTGCGAAATGGTCATTAACCTGGGTTCGTCCATGGTTTTTGATTTCGTGACGGCGGGCAAGCCTTGCGCATTTATCAATTACGATGTGGCGGATAAAGGCGTTACCGGCTGGTCGGTGGAAACGATTTATAAATTCGTACATTTCCGGTCCATGCCGTCGAGGGATGCGGTTCTCTGGATTGATTCGCCACAGTCGAGTGCCCAGGTTATCAGGCGCGGCCTTGAGGACAAGGCAAGGACCGTAAAGGCGGCAAATGAATGGTTTGCCAAGATCAACCTGCAGCCGGCCGAAGGTGCCTCGGCGCGCATCGTACAGGAATTCAAGAAGATCATCAATGCGTGAGACCACTGCCAAATACCTGATTGAAAGCGACCTTTTGCGGTACGGAAGGAAAACGTCTTTTGGGTTGGGCGCATTTTTCAGGATCATGTTTGTCGAGTCAACACCCGGGATGAAATTCAGCGTGATTTTCCGGCTTGCCCAACATTACCGCCGCAAAAATAAACTCTTGTTCTACATTTTCTTCCTTTGGCTGCGCCGCATAAAGTACAGGTACGGTTTTGACATTTCCTACCGGACGCGCATCGGTAAAGGACTGTATATCGGCCACTTTGGCGGAATCGTCATCCACGGTGATGCGGTCCTCGGCGAAAATTGCAACCTTTCCCAGGGCATGACCATCGGCGTGCTCAACCGCGGCAAACACGCGGGAATTCCGGTCATCGGTGACCGCGTATTCTTTGGCCCCAACTGCGTTGTGCTTGGCGGGATCAAGGTGGGCAACGATGTGCTCATCGGGGCGAACGCGGTTGTTCTGGAGGATGTGGCCGATCATTCGGTGATTGCAGCGCCGCGCGCAGAGGTGATCTCCCAACAGGGTTCCGGAGGATATATCGGCAACCTTTCTTAGCGTCATTTCGCGGCTATCCTGCTAAATTTGTGGTATAATTGCACTTTCATTGCCCCATGCTGGACACCCTTCTACCATTAATCCGCAAGACGCAAAGCCCACTGTCGCCAGAACGGTTCCACGAGGCTGTCAATGTGATATTTCACGACGTCGAGGCAAATCATTATGATGCCGTGCATGCAGACATGTGGTCCAGCCTGGGCAGGCAGCTCAATTTGTTGTCCGAAGACGTATCAGGCATGGTCGCGGAAGGAGCCAGATTGCTCGATGTTGGTTGCGGGACCGGCTTAAGCACGCAATTGCTGCTGGATTCGTCAATGGGTCCCAAAGTTAGCCACGCCACGCTGGCCGATACTTCATCAAGGATGATCGAGAATGCCAAACGCCGCGCGCGCGGATGGAAAATTCCGTTCTCGGTACACTGTGGAAGCACTAGCGACATTAAGGATACGTTTAACGTGATCCTCATCTGCTCTGTATTGCACCACATCCCCAACCTGAGCCGCTTCCTGACCGACATAAGTGCGCTCCAGCAGCCGGGGGGCATTATCATGCACCTTCAGGATCCCAATGGCGACTGGCTTATGGATAACCAATATCGCGAACGGCTTTCCGAATTTGAATCGACACGGCCCACGCCATTAAACAGGAAACTGCTGGGAATGGTACCCACAGCCGCAAAATCATGGGTAAAACGAATCCTGGGAATGCGCAATTATATCGACGAGGTCAATGAGCGCCTGATCCAGATGAAAGTGGTGAACAAACGCATGACCGAAGCCGAAATCTGGAGCGTTACCGATATCCATGTGGACGGGCTGCCCTATTCGGTGGGCAAGGGGATTTCACTGCGCCGGATGCAGGACGATCTGCCAGATTATCGATTGGTATCGGCAAGGTCATACGGGTTTTACGGCTATCTGGAAAGTGAACTCCATGGAAACTTCCTGCAACGCGAACGAGAACTGATCGGGCAACGCGCACTAAACGGTCGCTACCTGGCGGCCACCTGGATTAAGTCATGAGGATCGCATTCCTGACACCGGAGTACCCGCACCCGCAGCTGGGGCCGGCAGGCGGCATCGGGACCGGGATCATGAACCTGGCTGCCGGGCTTCTGGCTTTGGGGCATCGGCCCATCGTCTTGGTTTACGGACAAAGTACCGACGGTTATTTTGATGACGGCGGAATCCGTTTCCACACCATTTCCAACGTGCGGTTCAAGGGGCTCTCCTGGTGGCTGACCCGAAAAAAGATACAGAAAATCATCGACAGGCTCCACAGGGACGGGGAAATCGACATTGTCGAAGCACCTGATTGGACCGGAATTTCGGCGTTTGTCAACACGCGCTGCCCGATCGCGATCAGGCTCAACGGATCGGATACCTATTTTTGCCACCTCGACGGGCGCCCGGTCAACCGCTTCAACAGATTTCTTGAAAAGAAGGCCATCGTGCGGGCCGACGCAAGGGTCTCGGTCAGCAAATTCACCGCGCAGGTGACCAATACGGTCTTCGGGGTTCAGGAACACTTTGAGATCATTCCCAATTCCATCGCCACGGCGCGCTTCACACCCTCACACTACGGGCCGGAGTCCGGGACAATATTGTATTTCGGGACTCTGATCAGGAAGAAAGGACTGCTGGAACTCCCCCATATTTTTAACCGCGTCGTGGAACGGAATCCCCACGCCAAACTGATCCTGGCCGGACGGGACGCGCACGATATCGCCACGGGCACGACATCCACCTGGGAACTCATGAAGCCGCTGTTTTCGCCATTGGCGCTTGCCGCGACGCGCTATATCGGGCCGGTGGACTACAAGTCTGTTTCCGGCCATATCGCAAAGGCCGCCGTCTGCGTTTTTCCTACATTTGCCGAGGCACTGCCACTTTCCTGGCTCGAGGCGATGGCTATGGAAAAGGCGATCGTGGCCAGCAGCATCGGCTGGGCGCCGGAAATCGTCGAGGACGGTGTCTCCGGTTTCCTGGCGCACCCTTCCGACCATGCCGCATTCGCCGGCCGCATATCAGAATTGCTTGAAAATGAAACGCTGCGCGAGGAAATTGGAAAGAGGGCCAGGTTGCGGATGCTCGAAAAATTTGACAATGCCATCGTGGCCAGGCAGACGGTGGACTATTATGCGCGATTTTTATGACTTTAAACCAACACATAACCCCAACGGGTGAGTGCATCTTGTATACGGGGACGCCAAATCTGGTGCGGCTCGACGAATTGGCGGCCGGCCCGGGCGATATCTGGCACAGCGGACCCGACAGGGGTTGGCGTGACGCATTTCCCGAAATCGCCTATCAATCCACGGTATTTTTTTGGTATGTAAGGGATTTCAAAAATTTGGAGGTCTGCCCTAGCTGGCGCATGGAACCCGATGCCTTTGCCGTTCGCAAGGGAGTATGGGAGCAACTGGGCGGTTTTGACCGGGTATTTCAAAACCCTGCGATCGCCGCGCTTGATTTTGCCTTCAACGCGCTCCGCAACCAGGGAGCCGTGGTGCTGCACGTATCCGGCCTGTATCCTGCAGCGACCGGCAATCCTCAGATCTCAACCCTGGACCGATACCGTTTCTACGCCCGCAACTTCAAGCGCCAGCACGCCCTGTTCATGATTTGGCGCAAGGGTTTTTGGAAAATAGGGGAGTGGCGCGCCTTCTTTAGGGCTTCAAAAATACCCCTGCGGCATGATTATCCCGTCGTGGCGCCCAGGCCGCTCGAAGCCATGCGCGGCACGCCGTCAGTGAGCTATATCATCCCGACGATGTCCCGACAGGACTATGCGCTGGCATTGCTTCGGGACCTTTCGGCGCAATCCTACAAACCGGCACAGGTGGTCGTGGTAGACGCGACGCCCGCAGCCGAGCGTGATGAATCGTTGTACGATCCGTCGGCATTTCCATTTCAACTTGACGTTATCTGGCAAACCAGCAAGGGCAGTTGCCGGGCGCGGAACGAGGCGATTGCCGTCTGTACGGGCGATTACATTGCCTTTGGCGATGACGACATCAGGATCCCGGCAGATTTCATCGAGAACCACGTGCGCTTTTTGCAGACCAACCGTACCGAAGCCGCCAATGGTTTGGACGTCAGGGCAGACCACCACACGGACGATCTGGACAAACTCGCCGAAAAGCGTCGGAAGATGAAACCCGCGCAAAAAAGGGCAGGAGCCGCGCAGCTCATGAGCAATTCAAACGCTTTTGTCAGCCGCAGGGCCGTGGAATCGGTTGGCGGCAACGACATCAATTATGACGGCGGATATGGCGAGGACAATGACTTTGGCCTCTCGATCGCCAAGACCGGGGTCATTTTCCTGCAAAACCCTCATTCGGCCAACCTGCATCTCAAACCACCGGCGGGGGGATACCGCGTTTGGGGCAACCAGGCCAAAAAAACAGGAAAGACGCGCAAGGCGCAGCCCTGGGAGCTCGATACGCCCGTTAAGCGAGTGAGGCCGGTTCCCAGCCCTACGGTGATGTACTACTATGAGAAACAGTTCGGGCCGGAACTCGTGAAGGAATACCGCCACAAATATTTTTTTCTTTACTTGTTCAAAAAAGGTCTGAAAGGCTTGCCGGCGAGGATTCTGAGGCTTCCTTATCGTCAAATCCAGTTCAACCGCTCACTGTTCTACGCTAAAAAATTGATGGCCCTGGGGCCACGCACAAAATGACCGCACCCTTCGCGCTTATCGTTTGCACTTATATGCGCCCCGAACCCTTGCTGGACCTGCTGGAATCGGTGAGGGCGCAACGGCTATATCCCAACCAGATCATCATTGTCGACGGATCCCTGGATAACCGGACTGCGATGATGATCGATTCCCATCGGTTTGACAATCTCGCCTATTACCTGGTGGATGAAGCCGATCGGGGATTGACCAGGCAAAGAAATTTTGGCATTGCCAGGCTGGCTCCCGAAATTGAGATTGCGTGCTTCCTTGACGACGACATCGTCCTGGAACCCGGCTATTTCCACAACCTGTTGGAAACGTATGCCC
>SXQR01000159.1 GCA_005792865.1 Flavobacterium sp.
GATTGAAGACCGCAATCCTTTATTTTGTCAGGGACGAAACCGCGAAAGATCCGGAGTTCCTGCGGGACCGCATTGACGACATCTGCGCATCGGTACAGCACACGATCATCTCCATCCTGATGGACAAATTGCGCGCGGCCGTCGCCGAGACCGGAATCAGGCGCGTGGCCATCGGCGGAGGGGTATCGGCCAATTCAGGTATCCGCAAAACGCTCAGGGAAGCCGAATCGCTTTACGGATGGAAGACTTTTATCCCTAAATTTGAATACACCACCGACAACGCGGCCATGATCGGGATTACGGGCTACCTCAAGTTCCGAATGGGCGAATTTGAAGATGCTTCGGTTTCCTCGCGTGCAAGAATCAGGTTCTGATGCAATTATTTTATAACCCCGAGATCACGGCCGGCATGGACTCGTTCGCATTCGATCGCGAGGAGAGCCGCCATATTGTCAAGGTGCTCCGCAGGTCCAATGGGGACAGCGTCATGGTCACCAATGGGATGGGCAGCATCTTCAGGACCGAGATAGCATCGGCCGCCGAACACAAGTGCACCGTGCGTATCGTGGAGGAAAAAAGGCAGGAGAAATTGCCGTATGAACTTCACCTTGCGGTGGCACCGACCAAGATGATCGACCGTTTTGAATGGTTCCTCGAAAAAGCCACCGAACTTGGCGCGACGCGCATCACCCCGTTGATCTGTGACCGCGCCGAAAGGCGATCGCTCAAGACCGACCGTCTGCACAAGATCGTACAGTCGGCGATGAAACAATCGCTGCGCGCATGGCTTCCGGTTTTAGATGAACCGCAGGATTTCCGTGACCTGGTCTCTGAGGATTTCAATGGAGTAAAGATTGTAGCCCATTGCGAACAGGGAGAACGGCTCGGGATCAAACAGCTTGTGCGTCCCGGCCAGGATGTCGCGATTTTGATCGGCCCTGAAGGTGATTTTACGCACAAGGAGATACGCTTCGCCCTGGAAAGCGGCTTTTTGCCTGCAACCCTTGGGAGCAACCGGCTCCGTACGGAAACGGCGGCCGTCGCGGCCTGCCACGCGGTAACCTTCATCAACGAACCATCATGAAGAAAATATTGTCACTTTTGGTCTTGCTGGCTGCCGGACAAATACCGGCGCAGGAAATCGCACTGCTCAAGTACAATGGCGGCGGGGACTGGTATGCGAATCCCACTTCGCTCCCCAACCTGATCAAGTTCTGCAACCGGACGATCAATACGCGGTTGCGCCCCAAACCCGCCACGGTGGAGCCCTCCAGCCCCGACCTTTTCTCCTACCCCATGGTCCACATGACCGGACACTGAAACGTGGTCTTCAGCGACGCCGATCTGCTCAACCTGCGGCAATACATGCTGGCGGGCGGTTTTATGCACATCGACGACAATTACGGCATGGACCAATATATACGCCGCGAAATAAAGCGCATCTTCCCCGATCGGGAATTGGTGGAGCTTCCCTCCTCGCACGCCATATTCCAGAAACCGAACCCGTTTCCCTCAGGACTGCCCAAGATCCACGAACACGACGGCAAGCGCCCCCAGGCCTTCGGACTTTTTGAGAACGGCCGTCTGATGTTGCTCTATACCTACGAAACCGATCTTGGCGACGGTTGGGAAGACGCCGAAGTTAATAACGATCCGGCTGAAATCCGCGAAAAAGCGCTCCGGATGGGTGCAAACATCGTTCACCATATCTTCAGCAACTAGAGCCGTTTATTGGATAAACTGCACGAAACTTTATGATTTCCCGTTTGGGTACGTAATTTTTTTGTTATAAAATTGTTATTGCTATAACCAAATACTTTTTTATGAGAAAATTACTTTTATCGGCGTCGGCACTGCTCGTGCTCTTCGCCTGCCAGAATGAGGATGGTGTTTCCAATGCTGATGACAAAGGCACGCTGAAGAGAGGTTGCGCCGCCCACGAGGTCCACGAGCGCCAATTGGCCGAAGACCCGACACTGGCCCTTCGCATGAACGAAATCGAGGATTTTACGCAACGGGCCATCGCCGAGAATCGCCTGGTGAACGGCAAGATCGTAATACCGGTAGTAGTCAACGTATTGTATAAGACCGCTGCCGAGAACATTTCACTTGCGCAGATCCAGTCGCAGATCGATGTCCTCAACCAGGATTTCACCGCTACCAATTCAGATTGGAACCAGGTTCCAACGCTCTTCTCCGGCGTGAAGTCAAACGTGGACATCACCTTTGAACTCGATGCCGTGAACCGCAAGTTGACCAACAAACCGTCATGGGGAACCAAGGACCTCATGAAAAAGGCCTCCAAAGGCGGATTGGATCCCACGAGCCCTTCATCAAAACTCAACATCTGGGTGTGTACGATTGGCGGTGGTATCTTAGGATATGCACAATTCCCAGGCGGACCTGCCGCTACCGATGGCGTCGTGATCGATTCGCGTTATTTTGGCCTTTCGGGACAGGCGAATTTTCCATACAACCTTGGACGTACCGCCACGCATGAAGTGGGCCACTGGCTGAACCTGCGCCACATCTGGGGCGATGCGACCTGCGGAAACGACCAGGTTGCCGATACCCCGGCGCACAATGCACCAAACTACGGCGTGCCTGCCTATCCGCACTACAGCACCTGCGCGGGGCAACCGGTTGAAATGACCATGAACTACATGGACTATACCGATGACCGCGGCATGTACATGTTCACCAACGGACAAAAGTCACGCATCAATGCCACATTCGTGGCCGGTGGTCCTCGAAACGGTTTCGCCCAACCATAACCGCTCTTCAAAAATTAAATGAAAGGCGCCTACGGGCGTCTTTTTTTGTGGCAAATTCTGTAAAACACACTGTGCGATCCTGTAAAGGAAAGGCGCCGAATTTTCGGAACTTTATAAAAAACATAAGTCATGGAAAAAGATAAAAGCTTATTCGGCGACCGAAAGCGCGATGAACAGAATGTTGACCTCTCAAGTGTCGACAGCCCCATCAACACGGCGGCCGGTACGAACCCCGGCCATTCGCTGACCAACGACGAAAGCGCCGGCACCGACCCGAACGAAGTGCCTGACAAGGCGTCCTTTGATCAACGACAGAATGACCGCTCCCGCTTTGACGGCGAGATCGGAATCTAAAAAAAAAGCCTCTTTCGAGGCTTTTATCTTTTAAGGCTGAAGTGGCTCGTGAAATTTTTGGATACAGAAGCCTCGGTATAGTCAACGCTGAACCAATAATCGCTCGATGGCAGCGGCTGTCCGTTATAGGTACCGTCCCACCCCGGACCGTTGGCCGCAATCTGCTTGATCAATTTACCGTAACGGTCAAAGATGAAAATCCGCGCGTCATCGGTCAGGCCGTTGATCGTCCAGGTATCGTGAGTAGCGTCGCCGTTGGGCGTAAAGTAAGGCGGGTAATCGATAACGCGGATATCGGTCACGCTGATCGGCAATGAGCAACCGTTTGCATCGGTCACGGTTACGGTATGCGTGCCTTGCGGGACATTGTTGAACACATTGGACGCCTGCAATGGCCCATAATCCAATTGATAAAGGTAATTCCCCGGATCGGTGGCAAGGACGGTGATGACCCCGTTGCTGGCAAAGGCCGGCGTTACGGTGTAATCCACCGCGATCAAAGTTTGCTGGTTCACGGTCACCTGGATGGTCTGGGGCAAGGCACATTCGCCCGGATTGGGCGTGAAGGTATAGGGAGCCGATGCCGTGTTGTTTATGAATGGCGGCGACCAGGAACCCTGCACGCCATTGGGCGAAGTGGGCGGCAAAGATGGCGGAACCGTTCCGACACAAAATGCAATATCATCAAATCCGGGATCCTGCGGCGGGGTCACGGTTATGTTGAGGACGGCATTGTCGGCACATTGGCCGGCATCCGGCACAAAAGTGTATTGGTCCGATACCGTATTGCTTACCACGGCCGGTGTCCACGTTCCGGTGAAACCGTCAAGCGAGGTGGTTGGCAGGACCGGTGCGGCAGAATTTTCACAGAAGGCCGGTACCGGCGCAAACTGCGGAACCGGTTTTGGCGTGATCTGGATGGTCAGCGTCTGCGGATCGGCGCACTCGGTTGAAAGCGGTATGAAGGTATAGGTCGTGGTCGCCATATTGTTGATGGGCAGGCTCCACGTGCCCTGCACGCCATTGGGCGACGTGGTGGGCAGCGGCGGGATCGCGGTTCCGGCGCAGTAAGGACCCAGGGGCGGGAAATCCGGCGTGATGCGTGGGACGATGGTCACCACCATGGTATGCGAGGTCGCGTTGATGCATTGCCCAGCGGTAGCGTTGAATATATAATTGAAGGTCCCCGCAACCGAAGTGTCGATAACAGACGGCGTCCAACTACCCGTAATGCCCAGTGGCGAGGTATTGGCCAGTGGTTGCGGCGCATTGCCCTGGCAGATGCTGAGCACGGGCGAAAAGTCGATGGTCTTGCGCGCGACAACCTTGATTACCAGGGTTTGCGGGTTGGCGCAGGGCGAGGTGGGCGTAAAAACGTGCGTGGTGGTAGCCGCAACCGTCGTATTGACATTTGGCGGCATCCAGGTTCCGGTGATCCCGTTGGGCGAAGTGGTGGGAAGGCTGTACGGCGGCACTTCGTTTTGGCAGATGTCGGGCACCTGCGCAAAATTGGGGCTTTGTGCGGGATTGACCGTGACGGTCATCTGGACCGGCGGGGAGCAACTGGTCGATGGCGTAAAGGTATATACGGTCGTGGCGTTTGCATTGAAGGCGGGCGTCCAAGTGCCGGCGATGCCATTGTTTGAAACGGTGGGCAGCGTTACACTGGTTCCCGCGCAAACGGGGGGTTGCTGGGTAAATACCGGCGTGGTAATGGGATTGACGGTAACCGGTATCGTGAAAGGCCCGGCGCCCGTGCATTGTCCCGGATTTGGCGTAAACGTATAATTCGTGGTCCCCACCGCCGCAGTGGAAATCGGCGCGTTCCAGGTCCCGGTTATCCCGTTGGCCGAAGTTGTGGGAAGTACGGTTGGTGTCTGGTTTTGGCAAAAAGGCCCGACGGCAGCAAACGTTGGCGTTACGGCAGGCGTGATTGTAATGTTTTGGGTAAAGGCGGTCGCGCAGGCATTGTTGGGCGTGAAAACGTATGGTGTGGTTCCGACGGTTCCGGTATTGATCACCGGCGGGTTCCACGTTCCTACGACGCCATTGGTGGAAGTCGTGGGCAATGCAGGCGCGGTCGAACCCTGGCAGATCGCGGCAATCGGGGCGAATTGCGTCGTGGTCGTGGTGACGCAATCGGCATAACAGGTCACGGTCTTGGGAGGGCTGCAAATGCCGACCCAGGTTAGGGTGAAGGTAACCGGCTGGCCCGGCTGCAGTCCCGTGACGGTAAAATTGGAAGGCGCCACGTGGGTGCCGGAAATCGGCGGGCCGCCGTCGATGGAATAGGTATAGCTAAAGTACAATTGTGGAGGAACCGAATTGTTGAAATCGAAATTGACGGATGTAGGCGTGGTATTGGGGCTGGCATTGTCGCAAAAAAGTACCGGCACAGTCGTGGCAGGTACGTTTACGATTACCGATACCGGCTGGATGACAAAGCATCCGGGAGAAGTTTCGGCCTTGATGTAATAGGTTCCCGAAACCGAAATGGCCGAAGGATTGACCAGCGGCACCGTGGCAGTCGCATTGGTCCAGTAGGACAGCGTTCCGACGCTCCCGGGCGTGACCGATGGTGCCGTGATATTGACCGTGTTGGGTTGGCACACATCGGGCGGGCTGACCACATTGAGCACCGGCGGCCCGGTGACCGTGACGGTAAAGGTCTTGACCGCAGGCGTACAGGGCGCACCCGCAGGATTGTTGGTGGTCAGGGTGATGGTGACGACATTGCCGTTATCGGCGGCGACGGGAATATAGGAGAAGTTAAACGGCGATACCGAAATGGTTCCCGTTGAAAGCGTCCCGGCGCCATTGTGGCTGAGCGTTACGCTGGTTGCACCGCCGCCAAAGGTATTGTTTGGCACGTTCACGGCATTGCCGTAGCACTGCGTCGCCGTGGTCGAACTGAGGTTCAGCGTAGGGCACTGCGCCAGGGTAGGGAGTGCGGCCAGCAACAGTACAATGATCAGCCATGACTTTGCAATCACTGGTAATGTTCCTCTCATGTCAATAAAGTTAAGTCGTTAAGGGGCGACAATTATCGGGTAAAAATAAAAAAATTAGCTTTACTTTAACAAAAGCCTGATTTTTACCTAGTAAGCCATCAGTTCTTCAAGCGTCTTCTGGAAACGACCTTTTGCCAGATACTGGTCTTCAAGCGCCTTGGTGAACGGGATGGGCGTATCAAGGCTGGCGACGCGCCTGACCGGACCATCCAGGTATTCAAAGCAATCCTCCATGATCATCGCAGAGATGTCACTTGCGATGCCGCCAAACATCGAATCTTCCTGCACGATGATGCATTTGTTTGTCTTTTTTACCGATGCGTAGACCGTCTCCTTGTCCAGTGGCTGGAGCGTCCTGAGGTCGATAAGGTCGGCGGAAATCTTGGGGTTCAGGTCCAGGGTTTCGAGTGCCCAGTGCACCGATGCGCCAAAGGCGACGATCGTGATTTCCTTCCCTTCGCGAAGCAGTTTCGCCTTTCCGAGTTCGACCGTATAGTAATCGGACGGAACTTCCTGGTAAATGCTGCGGTAAAGGAGCTTGTGCTCAAAATACATGACCGGGTTGGGATCGTTGATCGAGGCGTTCAAAAGCCCCTTCGCATCATACGGGAATGCGGGGTATACAACTTTGAGGCCCGGGGTCTTGGTAAACCAGGCCTCATTGGTCTGGGAGTGGAAAGGCCCGGCCTGGGTACCGCCGCCGCAGGGCATTCGCACGACCACGTCGGCATGTTCATTCCAGCGGTAGTGCACTTTTGCCAGATAGTTGACTATTGGGTTGAAACCCGTGGACACGAAGTCGGCGAACTGCATCTCCACGATGGCCTTGTAACCATTGATGGAAAGCCCCATCCCGGCCGATACCACCGCCGATTCGCAGATGGGCGTGTTGATGACCCGTTCCTTGCCGAATTCCTGCACGAAACCGTCGGTGATCTTGAATGCCCCGCCGTATTCGGCGATGTCCTGGCCCATGATGACCAGGTTTTCATGACGCTGCATCGATTCGCGGAGCGCCTGCGAGATCGCATCGACAAAACGCACTTTTTCAACCGATGATCTGGGTTCGAATGCCTCGTGGTCATAGGGTTTGTAAACATCGCCCACTTCCTCGTCAAGGTTTGCGACGATCTCGGGTTCACCATTGGCGATGGCCAGGTGCTGGTCTATCTCCGATTTGATTTCGTTGCGCCATTTCTCGTCGGTCTTGGCGTCCAGAATATTTTGCTTGAGCAGGTAACGCCGGAAATTGTCCACGGGGTCCTTCTCTGCCCACATGTCCATGAGTTCCTGTGGAACGTATTTGGTCCCGCTGGCCTCCTCATGGCCGCGCATGCGGAAAGTCTTGAATTCGATGAGCACCGGGCGCGGGTTGGTGCGCATGGACTCGACGATCTCGGAGACCTCGGTGAAGACTTCCAGGATGTTGTTGCCGTCTATGATGTGCGATTCCATTCCGTAGCCGATGCCTTTGTCGGCCAGGTTTTCGCAGCGGTACTGTTCATTGGTTGGGGTCGAAAGGCCGTAACCGTTGTTTTCGATGACAAAAACCACCGCCAGGTCCCAGACGGCGGCGATGTTGAGGGCCTCGTGGAAATCGCCTTCACTGGTGGCGCCTTCGCCGGTGAACACGGCGGTGACCTTGCCGTTCTTTTTTAACTTATTGGCCAGGGCAATACCGTCGGCGACGCCAAGCTGTGGACCAAGATGCGAGATCATCCCGATGATCTTGAATTCCTGCGTCCCGAAGTGGAACGAGCGGTCGCGGCCTTTAGTAAAACCCGATGCCTTGCCCTGCCACTGCGCGAAGAGGCGGCTGAGCGGGATGTCGCGGCCTGTGAACACGCCAAGGTTGCGGTGCATCGGCAGGATGTACTCGTCTTTTTCCAGAACGGCGGTAATGCCGACTGAGATCGCCTCCTGCCCTATCCCGGAGAACCATTTGGAAACCTTTCCCTGGCGGATCAGGATGAGCATCTTTTCCTCGATCAGCCGGGGCTTGATCAGGCGTTTGTAAAGGTCCAACAGTTTGTCGTCCGAAAGTCCTCGTCTTTCAAAATTCATCTTGGCGCGGGTTAGTGGCCTCAAAAGTATAAAATTTATGCAAGCACGCCAATAAATACGCAGACCGCAGCCCGGATCGCAGCGGCATCCTTTTGCCGCCGCCCAAGCGGGCAAAAGATACAGCGGAGTGCCGGAAATGGCTGCCCAAAAAATCGTTCGGCCCATTGAATGCGATGTTGATAACTTTTAAAAATCATATCGTTTTTAATTATTTACATTTGTCTTTGCAAGGCCTGAACGCTTTCAGGTTATTAACAAAAACATTTTAGTATGCAGAACATTCCCAGTGTTGACTTGCGTGATTTCCTTTCGGGTGACCCGCAGCGGAAGCAAAAATTTGTAAATGAAATTGGAAAGGCTTACGAAGACATAGGTTTCGTGGCATTGAAAGGTCATTTTTTGGATGACCGGCTTGTGGATACGCTTTATGCGGAGGTCAGGAATTTTTTCAACCTGCCGATTGAAACCAAGAAGAAATATGAAATTCCCGGAATCGGGGGCCAGCGCGGCTACGTTTCCTTTGGGAAAGAGCACGCCAAGGGGCGGTCTGCGGGCGATTTGAAGGAATTTTGGCATTTTGGCCAGTATGTGGAAAACGACCCGAAGCTCGAGGCGGAATACCCGGCGAATGTATCGGTGGACGAACTGCCAAAATTTAACGAGGTGGGCCGCGAAGCCTACAAGATGCTCGAGAAAACGGGCGTTTACGTGTTGCGTGCGCTGGCGCTTTTCCTGGGACTGGACGAAAACTATTTTGACGACTATGTCAAGAACGGGAACAGCATCCTGCGTCCGATCCACAACCCTCCGATTACCGA
>SXQR01000160.1 GCA_005792865.1 Flavobacterium sp.
CATTGACCGTGTGCGAAAGTGTTTTCACGGCGGCATCGCGCACGTAGTAGATCTTGAATACGCCATCGAATTTATCCTGCATGTACTTGCGCGCAAAACCTCCAGCCGAAATTGCGGGGTCGGCGTAGCTATTTTCCACGAGCGGCGATTTCGAGGTACGCGCCTTTTCATTTTGGTCCAATTGCACCCAGAGGTATTCTAGGGGCTCCTTGGCGTTGTTGTGATAGGTGATGGTTTCCACCCCGTAAAGCCTGGTCAGCTTGTCGTCGAGTTCAATGTCGATCTTGTAGTCGGCCTGTTGCTGGTAATATTCGGGACCGGGAGCGCCCGATGCAGTCCTGTACATGTTGGGCGTCGCCATAAGGTCGTACATCTGCCTGAACTTGTCCGGATTGGGCTGCGCCTCTTTCTTGGCGGCGGGTTGTTGCGCCACCGAAGGCAGGAATGCCAATAGCAATAGGGGGAAAAATTTCTTCATATGGTTTAATAGGCTAGTTTGACACGATCGTTTTCGGCTGTGAGCAGATGGCTCGATTTCTTGCCGTTGACGCTGGTTTGTATGATGTTTTGTTGTTCCGTTACAAGGTCGGTGAGGATTTTGTCCCTGATTTCAAGCGATTTGATCCGGCCGATATTGGGCACCGTGAAATAGCAGATGAGCACGTTGTTCTCTAATTCGAGTCCCTTGAATTCCAGCGCGACCGGTTTGTCGTTTACGATGACCTGGAGGTGGGAAGAAAAATAGCCCCGCATCATTTCCTCGTCCCTGACCGACTGGTCGCTTTCGCCAAATTTTCCCTTCACCTTATACTTGAGCGCCAGCGCATCATTGAGATCGTCTATGAAAACGCGCGAGGTGACCTGCAGCATCTTTTTTTCGGGCGCATGATTCACCTGCAGGATCGCCACGTAGAATTTGTGCGCTGCGAAACCACTTGCTGCAAAGGCGGCAGCGGCCAAGAAAAGGACCAGGATTTTTTTGTTCATGAGGTAAAAATAGCGAAACGGCGGGGCAAAGAAAAAATTACCCGCCCGATGGAAGCAGTTTTTTGTAGGATTCGGCCAATTCGCTGACCAGGAACGCGGTCATGGTCTTGTTCTTGGCCTTCACGGCGGCCTCAAGCGGCTTGTCGGCACTGATGTAAAACAGGAAATCCTCTACATAAGCTTGGGGAATCTTGAGCCTTCCGGTAAAATAATCGGGTTCAAAGATATCCTCAAGTTTCTTTTTGAGCATTTCCTTCCTCTCGACATCGACTTCCTTCTTGAGCATCGCCGTCCTGCCCGTGATCCAGTTGATGAGCGGATCAAGGGTTCCAACCGGCCCGATTCCGCCCATGCCGGAGGCGGTCCTGAGTTTCCGTTCGGCGGGGGTGTAGGATTTCATTCCGCCGGGACTGATGCCCAAAGCTTCGGCATTGATGCTGTTATAGCGTTTGATCTCTACTTCATCGAGCTGGTTGATCATCGCCTCCAACCGAACGAACCATACCGGTATGCCAAAGGCTTCGGCCGGTACCGCCAATCTCTTCCCACGAAACTGCACGGCCGAGAACATGATGGTATCTCCTGCCTTCGCGGCGATGTCAAAATAGCCGCCGTCACGCGTGAAGGTGGATTGGTCGGCGGCGAGGTTGTGCACCAGGATGCCGGCGAGGTCCGACAGGTCGGCAGTGACTTTCCCCCGCAGGTTGGTGCGCGGTTGTCCAAGGGAAAAAAGTGGGAGTAAAAGAAGTAGATATAGCTTCATACGCAGGGAATTGGCGTAAAAGTATTTGAGGCCGATGCCAAAAAATTGCCAAAGCGCCAATAAAATTTTGTTAATGAAACAAACACAGCGCCCGATGCTTTATTTTTGAAATAAAAAACATGCGCCTTCTCATCGCCAGCACCTCCACCGTTCACGGCGGAACTTATTTGGATTATCTGTCTGAAACGGTAAAAAATTTCTTCGGTAAAAGAAAGGTGACTTTCATTCCGTACGCCCGGCCGGGAGGCATTACGCACGAGGCTTATACCGAGAAGGCACGCGCCGCCTTCGGGGAAATGGGCATCGAGTTGCGCGGGCTGCACGAATATGAGAATCCGAGAAAAGCAATCCTTGAAGCCGAGGCCTTTTTTACCGGGGGAGGAAATACCTTCCTGCTTACCGATATGCTCCACCGCAAGGACCTGATGAAGACGCTCGCCGAAGCCGTACGCGCGGGCGCACCTTATATGGGAAGCAGCGCAGGGAGCAATATCGCGGGGCAAAGCATGCAGACCACAAACGACATGCCCATAGTGTATCCGCCGGCATTCACCACGCTTGGACTACTGCCCTTCAACCTCAACCCGCACTATATGGATCCGGATATTGGTTCCACGCACATGGGCGAAACGCGGGAAACCCGTATCAGGGAATTTCATTGTTTCAATACCACGCCCGTTTTGGGGCTGCGCGAGGGAAGTTGGCTTGAGGTCCAGGATGACGACATCCTCCTAAAGGGCGCCCTCACGGCGAGGTTGTTCAGGCAGGAAATGGAGCCGCTGGAAATTGAACCGGGCTCGCGGGTAAACGTCGATTGAGGAAA
>SXQR01000161.1 GCA_005792865.1 Flavobacterium sp.
CACGATCATCTTGGCCGCATACAGGCCGCTCTCGCTGAGGGTCACGCCTTGGTATTTCTTATAGTCGATGAGCCCTTTTTCAGAAAGTTTGCGAAGCATGTCGGTGACCGACGAAGCCTTGGTCTCCATTTTCTCGGCGATCGCATTGGTCGTGGTGGCCGATGCCGATATGCCGGAAAGGTGGTATATTGTCTTGATGTAATTTTCTTCGGATAAGGTCATGCCTATTGTTTGGTCTAGCCCCGATTGAGGCGTTGTCGGAGCTCTTGCGCCGGAGGCCAAAGCGACCGCCGAAAGCGGGAAAAGCTCCAAAAATCAATCAAATGTAAAACAAGTTTATGAATTAGAAAATTTATTTTTAGTTTTGTCTAAAATTACTTTATGAAGAACCTGGTTTTTTTGTTGCTGCTGGGATCGGCGGCATTCGCACAGGAAGCCGAACCTGACATTGAACCCATCCAGACCGACCGGCCGGATCAGACCGAGACGCCTGCCCTCACGCCCAGAGGGATGTTTCAGATGGAAAACGGTTTCAGTTTTGAGGATTCGGGCGAGGGAAATGAGACTGTGGTCGCGCCTTCCTCACTCCTGAAATACGGGCTGAACGACAATTTTGAGCTTAGGCTGATCGTGGAATATGCGAGCGTGAAAGAGGCTGGCCAGACATATTCAGGGTTTAATCCGGTATTGGTTGGATTCAAGGTCAGGATTGCCGAGGAAAGCGGGATCGTGCCCAAAACTTCGCTTATCGGGCACATGTCGATCCCAAAACTCGCCTCGAATGATTTCAAGGCCGATTTTTATGCACCCCGAGTTCCGCTTTGTTATGCAGCATTCGCTAACCGAAAAGGTCAGCCTAAGTTACAACCTCGGCGCAGAATGGGATGGCTTTACCCCCGAACCCACCTTTATATACACGCTTGCAACCGGATTTGGCCTGACCGAAAAACTCGGCGCCTTTGTCGAACTCTACGGTTTTGCGCCGCAGGAGGACAAGAGCGACCATCGTTTTGACGGAGGGCTGACCTATCTGGTCTCCCATGATTTCATGGTGGACGTCTCCGGAGGCGCGGGAATCACCGAAAATGCACCCGATTATTTTGCGGCCGTCGGGTTTTCTTTCAGGCTCTGACGTATCTTTAGGGCGTGAGGCATTACGACTATATTTTTGCCGGCGGAGGACTCGCGGCCATGATGGTCCTTCTGGAAATGCACCATCGCGGGCTCACGCCTGGCAAGCAGATTTTGGTGATCGATCCCGACCCACGGGATTCAAATGACCGGACGTGGTGTTTTTGGGATAGACCGGGCGGCAAATTTGATTCGATCGCTTTCAGGCAATGGGACTCGGCCTTCTTTATCGACAACCGGCAAAAATTGAAAATGGATCTTGCGCCCTACCGTTACAAGATGGTGCGCGGGCAGGACTTCTTTACATATGCGAGGCAGGTCCTTTTCGGAACTTATGACGTTATCAATGAAAGTGTTACTGCGTGGGAAGATACGGGAAGCGGCGCCAGGATCACGGCCGGCGGTAAGACCTTCACATGCCGCCGGCTCTTCAACAGCATCTTTAGCGAAAAATCTGTGACCGAAAGCCCGCAGCATTACCTCCGGCAGCACTTCATCGGTTGGAAGGTGCGCACGGCCAATGCCGTTTTTGATCCCGGCACGCCGACTTTCATGGATTTTTCGGTTGCACAAAAAGGCAACACGCGGTTTATGTATGTCCTCCCCTTTGCCCCGAACGAGGCGCTCGTTGAATATACCCTGTTTTCAAAAGATTTATTGGAAGACTCCGAATACGAAACCGCCATCGCCGCGTATCTTGAAGAACTGGGAGACGGGAATTTCGAAATTGTCGAGAAGGAACGCGGATCGATTCCGATGACGGTCCATCCGTTCCACAAAGACAATTCGGGACACGTGACATTTATCGGTTCGGCGGGCGGCTGGACAAAACCCAGCACCGGTTACACTTTTGCCAGCACTGTGAAACGCGCGTCCAAACTCGTGAGTATAATGGCCAAAGACGGCGATCCCGGGAAGATGGTCCCCAATCCCCGTTTTACTTTTTACGACGCACTGCTCATCGACGTGCTGTACCACGAAAATTTCAAGGGAAGCAGCATCTTCTCTGCGCTGTTCGCCGATGGCAAGCCCGCCCCGATCTTCAAATTTCTGGACGAAGAAACAACGATTGCCGAAGAAATAATGATACTGGCAAAATGCCCGAAGCGCACTTTCATCGGCGCGCTGTGGCGATATTTGACGTCATGAGATCGGCACAAGAATTTCGTACCTTTGCGTAATCAAAATCTCAAATTATGTATCCTGAAGAAATGGTAAAACCGATGCGCGCCGAACTGGCCGACGCGGGTTTCAAGGAATTATATAGCGCCTCCGAGGTACAAAGCGAAATCGGGCAGGCGGGCACCACGATGGTGGTCGTGAACTCTGTTTGCGGATGCGCCGCGCGAAATGCAAGGCCGGGCGCCAAAATGAGCCTGGACAATGACAAAAGGCCTGACCGCCTGGTCACCGTATTTGCCGGTGTGGACAAGGAGGCCGTCGATGCAGCGCGTGAGCACATGTTCCCTTTTCCGCCATCATCGCCAAGCATCGCGCTTTTCAAGGACGGCGAACTGGTGCACATGCTGGAGCGCCACCACATTGAGGGCCGTCCCGCCGAACTGATTGCGGACAACCTCAAGGACGCTTTCAACGAATATTGTTGATCAAGGTTCAAATAGAGATCAGGCCACGGATTCCGTGGCTTTTTTTTTTGCCCTGGAAGACCGGCTTGGAAAACAGGATGCCTTGCTGTCTAAGGAACTGTGCGAACTGTACCATCTCAGGATCTGAGAGCACCGAGAAATCGCCATCGATAAGACAAGTGACGCGGGCCTTAGTCTCTTCATTGATGAAATTCACGACGAATTCGTTCTTGTCAAGGGTGAGCAGGCAATCGAAATCGGTAAAATCGGCGGTAACGGCGGGATTGAGTGCAGGGACAGAATCCTGCTCCGGATAAGCGCTTTGCAAAAGCCGGTACAAACCTCCGAGAACTTTCTCGGGCGTTGTGCTGGACAGGCAGACGCGATTGGAGCAGTTGAGGATCACGTCATAATTGCATCTTAAAGCGCAATTGCCACTTTTGCCCCAGATGACCTCGCTGTGTTGTGAAAAGCAGCCCCACGATCCAGGACCGGTGGGCCCGTAAATGCCAACGGTGGGTACGTTGAAGGCGCCCGCCACGTGCGTGATTCCCGCATCATTACCAATATGGAACAAGGCGCCTGCCATCGATTTTCCTACCTCCATCATGCCGCCGCGTTCGTACTCTATGAACGATTTGTCACCTTCGATGAATTGTGCGGGATCGGGATCTTCCGGGCCAAGAATGATGCGGCACCGCAGCGTTGGAAACGCCTCACGGATCATCGAGATCAACCGTGCGTAGTTCTCCGTGGGCCAAATCTTGAGCAAGAAACCCGCGCCCGGGTGGAGCGTGTAGTAGGGCGACGCGAAATCCGGTTCACGATCAAAATAAGGATACGACACTTGCCGGTCGGCCAGGGGATGAAATTTTTGGAGCGCGTCCAGGTAGTGCCCGATCGCGTGTTGCTTGACCCGCTTGTGGGTAGCGTAGCGGATGGCGTGCGGAAGCCCATAGCCGCGGAAAGCCGGATAGTTCCCAAGTTCGATCACCTTGTCAAAATGCGCTTCGCTTTCGCGTGCGAGGGTTTCATCGATGATATCGATGCCCTTTAGATGACGCGTAAAGAAAGGTACGAGCCGCGTCGAGACCGCAAAAGTTACCGATCTTGAGACCTTACGAAGCATCATCAGCGAAGGCAGGCAAAAGAAGATATCGCCAAGTCCGCCATATGATTTGTACACCAGCACATCGCCGAGAGCCTCATCCGATCCTGACTGCCCGGTGGCCAACATCACGCGGTTCCAGAACCTATCCGGCGCATCTTGCATTTCGCGTGCCGCCCGTTGCGGGTCGTGCGGAAACCAATCAAATGAAAAAGTGCCGACACGGTCATTTGAGATAATATCGCAGCCTGAAAGAAAGGCTTCGGCCGCGAGCCTGCCACTGGGTTCGGGCCATACCGG